>CALCJG010000317.1 GCA_937967705.1 uncultured Spirochaetia bacterium | reverse complement strand
GTTGTAAACCGATTTTCCTGCAGGTCTGTTTCGGTAGCGGTTGCCGGAACAAAATGCTTGATTTTCCCGCTGTTTCTCGCTTCCTTTGACTCGGGCGACTCCCGTTTTTCATCAAATGAGAGCGGAGAGGACTCCATTGCCGGAGGAAAAAGGGTTTATGGCGGAACAGGGTCATAAGGCGGAAAAGGTCAGGGTCTGCGTAAGGAGGGCCACCTATGACAATATCGCGGAACTGCTTCCGGGGATGATGGAATCCCTGGATCTCCGGGGTTGGTTCGAGGGACTTCGGGGAAAAACCGTTTTTCTCAAGCCCAACATGATTGGGATCTTCCCCCCGGAACGTCATGCCACGACCCATCCCGCCCTTGTGGCGGGACTGGTACGCCTTTTTTCCGATGCCGGAGCCAGGGTTACCGTGGGGGACAACTGCGGCGTCGGCGGTTACGGGCTGAACGGGAAGGTAGGGATGATTACGGGGATAGCCGATGCCGCCGGGGGATGCTACAGAAACGTGGGGCGGGACATTCTGCACGTGCCCCTGGAGTCCCAATTCGCGGAAATGTTGCCGGTGTCCCGGGAGATGATGGAGGCGGATGTGCTGGTCAGCGTCCCCAAGATGAAGACCCATTCCCTGACCCTTGTGACCGGTGCCGTGAAGAACATGTTCGGCCTCGTGGCGGGTAGGGGTAAAGCGCAGGCCCATGCTGCGGCGCCCCGGGGGAGGGATTTCGGGAGGCTGCTGGCGGACATCTTCGCCCTCCGGGTGCCGGACCTGTCCGTCATGGACGGGATCGTGGGCATGGAGGGCAACGGCCCCACCTCCGGCAGACCGATTGCCGCAGGTGCGGTATTGGCTTCCATAGACGCCGTGGCGCTGGATGCCGTCATGTGCCGCATCATGGGGGTCGCGGCGCATCGGGTGCATCATCTGAGGGAGGCTGCCGGGCTGGGTCTGGGAATTCTGGATATGGGGAGGATAGAGCTTCTGGGGGATCATATCGGGCGTGTAAAGTTCCGCCTTCCTGCGGCTTCCCGTCTGGGGGGCTTCGGCGCGCGTTTTCTCTACCCGCTGGCGTTTCGCTGGCTGTCTCGCAGCCGCCTGGTGCTGGATGAGAAGCTCTGCCGGAGATGCGGAATCTGCGTGGAGGGATGTCCGTCGGGGGCCCTGTCGATGGAGGATTATCCCCTTATCGATGAGGACAAGTGCATTGATTGTCTCTGCTGCGATGAGCTCTGCCCGGAAAACGCCTGGCGGTTGAAAGGACTCGTGGGACTCATGCAGAGAAGAAACCGGTAGAAAACTATGAGCTTCAGTATCCGACGCATCTACGATGACAACCTGCCCGTCAACCGACGGGCAATAGACCAGATCATAGAGATCACCCGGCGGCAGATAGCCGACATGACCGAGGAGAGCCTCGAGTTTCTCCGGAACCTTCTCCGAAATCCCTATCACCGGCGGATGCGCTATTTCTTTTTCGTCGTGGACGATGGACGCGAGGTGAAGGGGTTTGCCATGATGTCTTATGCGCAGGATTTAAAATTCTGCTACCTTGATCTCCTGGCCATGAAAAATCAGCGCAAGGGAAGCGGGATCGGGGGGGCTGTCTATGAGCGTGTCCGCGAGGAGGCGTTGAACCTCAAGGCGGCGGGAATCTTCATCGAGTGCCTCACCGACAGCGGGCGTTTCATCCGGGACCCGATCCTTCTGCGCCAGAACAGGGCCCGGCTCAAGTTTTACGAACAGTTCGGCGCCCGGCCCCTGCTGGGGACGCAGTATGAGGCGCACAGCCGCAACCGCTACAGCTATCCCTATTTTCTGCTCTACGACGATCTGGATCAGAAGCGGGAGCTCGGTCAGGCCCAGGCCCGTCGCATCATCCGGGCCATTCTCCTGAGGAAATATGATCCTCCTGCATCCCCGAGGGAGATTAACGGGGTGCTGCGATCCCTTAAGGACGATCCCGTCCGACTCCGGGAACCCCGTTACATCCGGAAGGAGATGGCCCATCCCATCAGGCCTATCCCGGACGATCGGAAGATCCTCCTCATCTGCAACGAGGAGAGCGATATCGCCCACGTCAAGGAGCGGGGATATGTGGAGGCGCCGGTGAGGATCAGAACGGTGCTTCGGGAACTGGAAAGGACTCCCTATTTCCTGCGCATCAAGTCCCGCCGCTTTGCGGAAAGATTTGTCCGGGACATCCACGATCCGGACTACGTGCGCTACCTCAAGCAGATATGCCGGAACATGGAGCCGGGGCGCTCCCTTTATGCCGAGGTCTTTCCCATCTGGAAGAGCGACCGTCCCCCCCGGAGGCTCGCGGCCCGCGCCGGATACTACGGCACGGATGTTTTCAGTCCCCTGCACCGCAACACCTACGACGCGGCTCGGGGCGCCGTCAACTGCGCCCTGACGGGGGCGGTGGGGATTCTGGAAGGGGCCCGGACGGCCTATGCCCTGGTGCGGCCGCCGGGGCATCACGCGGACAAAAACTCCTTCGGCGGATTCAGCTATTTCAACTCGGCGGCGGTGGCGGCCCATTACCTGAGCCGGTACGGCAGAGTGGCCCTGTTGGACATCGACTATCATCACGGCAGCGGTCATCAGGAGATCTTTTACGCGCGGCAGAGCGTCTTTACCCTCTCGATCCACGCCGACCCGGACTACGAATACCCCTACTTCAGCGGCTTCCGCGGGGAGCGGGGGAAGGGGGCGGGGGAGGGCTACAACGTCAACTACCCTCTGCCTGACGGCGTGACTGGGGGGCAGTATCTAACCGTTTTGAAGAGAGCGTTGCGTGAAATACGAAGCTTTGGGCCGGATTTCCTGGTTCTCTCCCTGGGATTCGACACCGCGAAAGGTGATCCCACCGGAACCTGGAAACTGCAGAAGACGGATTTCCGCAACAACGGCCGTCTCATAGGCGCCCTGGGGGTTCCCGTGCTGGTGGTGCAGGAGGGCGGCTACAACAGCCGCGTCCTGGGGATCAACGCCAGGCACTTCTTCACGGGCCTCTGGGAGGGGACCTATCAGTAATTACAACAGCCGACCGGGGGATGATGCTGCATTTACGGCAATCAGCGTAGAACCTTCTTAAAGAATTCCGTGGAACTTCCCGGCACCTGGAGCTGTGACATGAACTTCAGTCCCACCTTTTCGGCAACCAGGGTCACGAAGCGGTCCTTTTGTCGGGGGTTCAGTTTTCTGTCGATGTAATCGCAGTGTTTGTTGCAAAGGATCGTATAGCGTTCAGTAAAGCGTGCTATCTCCTGGGCCTCCGCCTCGCTGAGAATGACGCTGTTGAGCCGCTTTCCCACCGCCTCGATCTCCTGCTCGTTGTTTTTTACGTAGGCCTCGGCCAGGTCGAGCCCCTTATCGATCTTGCCCTTCCTTATGTGGGTCAGCGTTATATTGAAAACCTTGTCAATAACATCGTAGAGAAACTCGAAGTCCTTCTTGAAATCGTATTTTTTCTGGGTGCAGAAGGGCTGAATAAACAGGGTGATAATAAGAATGAGAATACCT
>CALCJG010000316.1 GCA_937967705.1 uncultured Spirochaetia bacterium | reverse complement strand
GGATCTCGTCGTCCGGAGCAGTTCCATTTATGACCTGAAACATGCCCGGGGCATAGTCAACCTCAGGGCCGCCGAGCATCCGGACGCGCCGCTGAAAAAGGGCAGGGTGCGGATGAGCACCTTTTCGGGCACCTATCAGCTGGAATACCTCAGCAGGAACAAAACGGGGGTCATCTATTCCTACAGGGCGGACCCGGGCGGGAACATCCCGCCCTTCGTGGTGAACATGTTCAGCAAGAAGTCCCTCTATAAAACGCTCATGGGACTCAAACGCATGGTCAGGGTGAAAAAGTATACGGAACGGGCGGAGGCCGGAACGGACCGGCTGCTCTTTGAAAAAATACTGAAGGATAAAAAGCGGGTCCGGGAGATCCTCAGGGCGCGCCTCCTGGAACAGGTGCGCGATGCCGAGGCGGTGGATGAGATTATAAAGAACGACGAGATCTTCAATATTTTCGTCAATGGCGACGGCGATATCGCCCGGACCATATTCCTCTCCTGGGGCTCCTCGGAGAGCATCAAAAAAGCGGTAAAAAAAATCATACGAATCCATCTCAGGAAATACACCAGGGATGAGGCGCTGATAGGCAGAATTGCTGAGGATGATGCCCTGATAAGAAGGATCATCCGGGGAAAAAAGAAGGGCGATCCGTCCCTGGAAAACCTCATTAAGAGGCTCGTCAGGGGGGAAAAGGGCTGAAATAAAAACTCTGGGCGCGAGGTTTTATTGAGTATGATTGCTTGAGTAAAACATGCAAATATGTTTGTGGATTATAGGGATATAAACTCTGATACGGGAAAGTTGTTATATACTCATATCGGGATTATAAATGTCAAGGCTACGGTGCTCCATCCGGGAATGATCCTGCCTTAATCCACAAACCTTGGATTATTCGTTGTAAATGTCTCGTGCCGTTTGTATTTTTGTCCCCGGTCGACTGCAGTATTTCAAGGATGTAGTAATCTCTTAATGGATGGTGTCATGAGAACTGGAATGTGCGGGTTTTGGTTTTTATCGGCTGCTGTGGCAGCTATTCTGCTGCGATGCGCCTCGCTGGATGTTGATCCTGTCGTTCCCGGCGGCAAAGGTGAGGAACATCTTCGCATACCTCATGATCTTTCTACAACAACCGCTCTGGCAATGAGCGGGGACGGTTCCCTTCTTGCTGCAGGAAAAAGCAGAGGAGCCCTGGCGGTATGGAGCCTTAAAAACGGGGAACTGATGTTTTCAGGTGATATCGGCAATGCGGGGATTGTAAGCATTCTCATCTCGTCGGACAATTCTTACCTTGTTATCGGTATGGATAACGGATTCGTGATCTTATGGGACATCCCGTCGAAGAAGACCAGGCGTGTAATAATCAAAGAGGATAAAGGTACCTCCTGTTGTTGTGTGGACATGTTCCGATATGCTCGATCATTCAAACCAAAGATAAGCACACTCTCTCTCGTTAACAGGGATAAATATTTTTTTATAGGAAGAAAGAACGGTGTTTTTCAGATGTTTCCCCTGGATGGGAACGCAACTACTAATGAACTTCAGTTTAAGAACCTGAATTGCCTGCAGTCATCGTCAGGAGATGGAAAGGGTGAGGTTGTTGTACTTGCAGGTTGCAGGTTTCTTTCCAGAACAGTAACTGTATACAGAGACCATTATTCCGGTAAAGAGAAGATCGTTGCAGACACTGATCTGGCTACCGATATCGCTGACAGGGCACTGAAAATAGAGAGTAGCTACAGAAAACAGGAATTCTATACAGGCACCATGATACTGATGAAAGATCCCGGGGGATCCGGCTCATTGACCTATGGGGAAAAGGTTGATCTCAAGAATCCCTCCACCGTTTCCGCTGTCGCAGTATTGCCTGGAGGGAAAGGCATAATATCTTTAACCCGTTATGATCAAAAAGGACTCTCCACACTAAGACTTCATGGTATGGACCTGACTGTTCAGAGTTCTATCGAGTACCCCGGGGATCACGATTCCAACTGGCTTAGAATACCTTCCGCTGTTTCGTATTCCCATTCGGGTGATATAATTGCCTGCGCGGGGAGCCGGGGAGTCGTGCATATCGTATCAGTAAAGGGAAAATCCCTGATAAAGATTCGGGACATTTTAGTTAAAAAGGAGAGCAGTGTCTCCAGTGTGGCGCTGAGCAAGGACGGGAAAATCCTTTTCACCGGAAACAACTCTTCCCCGGCAGTTGAGATGTATCAGGTTTCCACCGGAAAAAAAATAGCGGCTCTTGTATATGGAAACGCATCCGATTGGATCATTCATTCTACAGATGGTTTTCTTGATGGGAAGGGCGTCCTCTTCAAGAAAAGCGTGATGGTGGTTCATGGGAAAGAGATTCCCCTTCCGCTGAGAGATGGGAGATATTACCGTAGAGGCCTTCTTGGAGAACTCGTAAATACCGTCCATTGAAACAGCATCGAACCGGGGGGCACAGAAGGCTTTCCCGGGAGATGTCCGTATAACGGGGATTTCCTCCGTTGAAAGGGGTGCCCGGGAGGATCAAGAGAGTGCAACGGCCTGGATGTATTTAACTCGGAGCGGGGATCGTTCGATGAAATGTCTTTTCTGCGGCAGGGAAACGGATATCTACTACAGGGCCCTGAGGGTTACCGTGGAATCCCGTGGGATGACGGAGAAGAACCGCTCTCGGAAGGGTAAGGGGGCGTTTCTGGAACAGACAATAGTTTATCGGTTCAATGATGACCCTGCCGAGGAGTATCTCTATTACTGCGGCGGGTGCAGGAAAAAGTCAGGACGGGGAAGATTCGTTTTTTCCCTGTTTGTACTCATCGCGGTTGTAGTGGCTTTTAACGTGACGCTCCGTCTTCTCGGCTTCAAACGTCATGGCGGTTGGCCGGCGATGATTGTCGCCAGCATCGTCTCCCTGCTGTTTGTGGTGCCGATCATTTATTCCATCATCTTCGTCATCTCCTCCCTGCCCGGTGACAGGGATGATCCCTCCCTTGCGGTAAAGGCATTGCATGAGGCCCTGGCGGGTGGGAGTCTTCCTCTGCCCGGCGGTGTGGAACATGTGGAGGATGCGATGCTCGACGCGGCCCTTTTTGAGGAGAGCATGATGAATAAGAGGGAGGGGGATGCGCTCTACATGACCTCCTTCGAGTGGGAAAAGATTATTAAGGCGGATTATACCCTAAAACTGATCTATCATGACAGGGAACTGGAAAAGGTACGGCCGCATTCTCTCAACAGTATGATAACGGGATGAAGATTATCCCGCCCGGGCGTGGGAACGCATAATCGTGATTGACTTTTTCGGCCACCGCTGTTCTGATTTGCCGGCCGGTCTGTGCAGGGGATTTCCCCTGCAGACATCTGCCGTTACGGTAACAGATATGATATCACTTATAATACGGAGCGTATTGCATGATTGGTAAAGTACTTGCCGAGCTGCTGCTGATCTCCCTGATGGTCGTCCCCCATGGTGTGAAGAAGGGGGCCTTCGAGCTGGTCGAGGCGCCCGGAAAAAAAGTAAAGGTCACCTTTGTACGGACCGAAAAGCCGGAGTCCATCATCGAGGGGATGCACGAGTACCGGGTTACGGTGCACCGCAAAAAACCGGCGACGATCATCTACCGCTTTATCGACAACGGGTACTATGTCGTTTTCCCGGACGGGGAGAACGACAAGGTGATCTATAACCTGGACATCATCGAATTTCTCATCAACCGCAAACGGGACGAGATCTGGAGCAAAAAACAGACGGTCAAGATCGGAAAGTCGGGAAACGTCGCCGTCATCAGCCCAGGTAAAGGTTTTGTCACGGTCTCCCTAAAAAAGTGCAGGGCATCCGTCATTATCGACAAGGGGATTGCGAAATAGTTTGTAACCAGACCGTTAAGTAATGGAACGATGGGAAGCTTCGCAACATGCTTTTCTTGAGATGTATCCTGGTCTCAATCAGATGCCGGTATGGCTATGCTTGGGGGATGCTATCTGTCCTATTGATAATTAATCCTTTAGCTTGGAACTATTTCATCAGCATTGTATGATGACGGAGTAAGAATTTTTATCAAATTTCATAGATGAATCGATATAATGTTTACAATTTGAAGCGTTTATAATCCATAAACGTGAAATGTTGTAAGATATGGAGAGGAAGAAAAGACAATGGATTTAGTAAAATGTATGGGGGCTGATATTCCATCATTTGAGGCAGCGGCTCTTGATGATCTTATGAGGATATCAGGGAAGCCATTTGTTCTTCGGGAGGATATGGAGACAGCGGAGGGGAGATCGTTCCGAGTTGAGCGAAATCATGTTGTGGAACTTAAACTCTGGAATAGTAAAGTTCGTGAACTGCCGGATACAATCGTAAACCTCGCCGCTCTGAAAAAGCTTGATCTTAGCGGGAACCGGATGCCTTCAGTGAATCCCTGTATCGGCAAGCTCACGGCCCTGGAGGAACTGGATCTCTCGGACAATAAGATTACAGCCCTTCCGGATGAGCTTTGCCGGTTGAAAAGGTTGAAAAAACTGGATGCGGCTTCCAACCAGCTTACCGCTCTACCCGATTCCATGGGGGAACTGAAATCCCTGGAAATTTTATTAATCGGCTTGAATAGAATCAGGAAATTGCCGGACTCCATAGGCAAGTGCAGATCCCTGAGAGAAATGCATATGATTGTGGGAGCACTTACAACCCTGCCGGATACTTTCGGAGGTTTGGTTTTCCTGGAAAAACTCCTATTACGGGGAAATGCCCTGACCTGTGTCCCTGACTGCATCGGTAAATGCGTTTCCCTAAAGGTAGTGATGCTGGACAATAACAAGCTTAAAGCAATCCCGTCCACAATTGGAATGTGGAAAGTGATCGAGAGACTCCATCTGGACGACAACAAACTGACTTCGCTCCCCGATTCATTAGGCAGTTTAAAAACGCTTAAAATGCTTTTATTGTCGGGTAACCCAGGGCTCAAGGAGCTTCCCGAAAGCATGAAAAATCTAGGGTCCCTTGAATATCTCGAGCTCAGGAGAAATAAATACACGGAAATACCGGCAGTCGTACGGCATATCAAATCTCTGAAGGAGTTGTTTCTGCGTGATAACAGGTTAACGACCCTGCCTTCATGGCTTCCGGAGCTAGAGGAGCTTACTCTCCTTGACATCATGGAGAACCGATTCTCCTCCCTGCCGGAACTCATCGGCCAGATCACGAATCTCACTGAGATATGGGCGGAGGGGAATATGCTGGAGTCCCTTCCCAATTCTTTTACCCGCCTGACATCCCTCAAAAGCTTGAATCTCAAAAAGAACCGGTTTGCCGCTAAACCCGAATGTTTAAGTAAAATGAAAGCCTTGGAAACCGTCTGGTTTGATTATCAGGAGAACCCTCATAAAGCGGAGATGTCGGGAGGAAAAGAGGCTGGGAAAACTGCGCCAAAGAAAAAACAAGTTTCCAAGGCGGTAAAAATCGCTAAGATTAAGACCCCATTTGCCCTACCTGAGAAGATTGGTAAGCTGTTAGAGTTTAATCCCAATACGATTCACCTGGATTGTGAGATCGGGATCAAGTCTGACGAGGACTATGATGCTTGGTTCAATACCACCGGGGGCGATCATGATAAGTATTTGTATACTATAGCCTCGGACGGCATGGGTGGGGCCTTTTGCCTCTGGAGCCCCCGGGGTCTCGCTGAGGATCAGAATCCTGCAGTAGTCTATCTGGGGTCGGAAGGGGAGATCGGAGTCGCGGCGGAGAACGTTGATGATTTCCTGATGCTCTTGGCGGGGGACTATATACTCAATTATCTCGTCTTTGACGGAGAGAAAAGGCATTATAAGACCGTCTTCGATGAGGGAATCGAGGAAATCAGAGAGGATCAGCAGCTCTACCGAAACTGGCTAAGGGAAGTCTTCGGGATGGAACCTGACAAACAGCCGGCCATAATGAAAAGGGCGAAAAGAGTTCTTACTTCCTTTGAAGATTGGTTCGATGAGCGTTATATTATGTAGAATTTCCTGTATCGATATTATGGCATGTGATTCTTAATAATATACCAAAATATCGGTGTATCAACCTTGTAGGATTATATGCTGACGTGATTTATGCAAAATCCCTTTCCTTATTTGAATAATACTCTTAACCAACTGTTATCAGGCACTTCCCTGCGGCCCTGATGGGTTATACACTAAAGCGCTTGTCGGTTTACATCCCGATGATGGAAGGATAACGCTCTGAAACAATCCGGCAAGGGGAGTTGCTCTCAGGAACAAGACCCGTGAAACTCGCGCACCAGGGAAAGTCTGCAACTTGGAGCAAGGGGGAGAATAAGGGACCTCTCACTTCTTGCAACTTATTGCACTTGACAGATTTATATCAGCGTTATTATGTGGCCGTCTTGCCTGAGGGCGGGATCGTCAATACGCCGGATGAGACCCGGCATGAAACCGATGAGAGGTGCTCCATGAACATGATCGCGGAACAGGATATCGACAGCGTTGTAGCCCGGCTGGGTTCCACTGAGGAGCTGTCCATGGACAGGCTCTTCGAAAAGATGGACGGCGAGCAGCACCCGGTGGTGGACTACCTCTACGAGGTGGAGGGGGACGACCTCAATCAGGACGAGCGGGACATGATGATCAATTTCTCTATCATCGGCTGGTTCATCATCAGCGAGATCCTCGGGTGCAGCGGGAAGGTGACCGATACGTTCCTGGGCAGTCAGCTGGAGAGGAACGCTGATCTCCTGGAGGAGCGGGAGGTGGAGTTGGGGGATTTTGAGGATGCCCTTATCAGCGTGCTGCCGGAATACAGCGGCCAGCCCGTTCTGATGGGTTTTCTGGCCAACCTGGTCATCGACCGGCCGGAGGAGTACACCGGCGACATCCGCAATGAGATGATCCCCGTCATCATCATGCACATCAAGACTGTCATGGACTGTCTCATCCTGGGCGATGAGAGCCGCGTGGAGGAAGCTGCGGATACCCCGGAGTAGGACCCTTTTCTCCTCCGGATAACCTCTCTTTCCCGCTCCGGGACATCACCCCTTATTCTCCTTACCCCTTTAAAAACATTAGACATTTTACCCCCCCTGTGTTAACTTTCTCCGCGTGCACCATCATCAAGTCCTTTTCGGAGATGCCATGAAGAAGGAAAAATCCCAAAAAACGGCGGGGGAGAAACTCGCGGAACTGCGGAAAAAGAAGAACCTCTCACTGGAGGAACTGGCGGATCAAACCGGGCTGAAGGCGGCCTACCTGAGGAATGTGGAGGAGGGGAAAGCCTTCATTCCCGTAGGGGACCTGCTGACGATATCCCGCGTCCTGACGGTCAATCCCGATGAGCTCCTGAAGGGGGACCGGGAGAAGGAGCTGAAGAAGAAACGTGCTGAGGATTTTCGCAGAAGAGAGGAAGCCTACAACTACACCGTCCTGAC
>CALCJG010000315.1 GCA_937967705.1 uncultured Spirochaetia bacterium | reverse complement strand
GCCAATGTTTCCCGGTATATGGCCAAAAGTCAGCTGGGAATGCTGGCGGGACTCGAGTTCAAATACGCCCTGGGCCGGTTTACCGATCTCTTCCTCATCACCGAGGGGGAGTATTGCTTTACCAAGCTGATCCGGGCCGATTCCGACAAAAAGGATTTTCTCTATTCGGGCCGACTGCTGGCGGGGGTTATGCTGCGCACCTTCCGCTGATCTCCCCCCCCCTGAACCCCCTTTCCTTGTTGCATATATGATACTCTGTCGATGAAAAACCATACCCTCCCGCGTTATATGCACTCTAAAATCTCGATCCTCAAATTCCTCGATTATCTCCTGATGGGTTCAGGGGTTTGGAAGAATAAAAAATGTCCCGTGGCATGAAATCTGCATATTATAATATATAAAGAGGTGAGATATGAATTTTACAGTGATGGAGATCTTCACGGTATTCTGGCTTGCCGCTTTATTGTGGATCGTTGCGGAATACTTTTACTACCGGTATTCCAAGAATCATCGGGACAATTCCCTGTTTGACCGCTACAGAGAACAGTAGTGTCATCCATTCATTCATAACAATCAATCCCAAATTATTCATGCCGGTTACTAAACCGGCATTTTTTTTATTGACTCTTTTTTTTTTCGCTATATCCTCTGAGTAATTCTCTTCTTGGTGAAGATAGGTGATTATGAAGGTCAAAGGTCATTCGTTTCTCTTCCTGATAGCGTTTTTGTGGCTGGCACCGGGCTGCGCGAAGTATCCCAGCATCAGCTTTGAAAAGAAAATTCACAATTTTGGTGAAGTCTTCCAGGAAAGTGTTTATACACATAAGTTCAAGTTCCATAACCGCGGTGGCGAAACCCTGAAGATCGAAAAGCTCGAATCCGGGTGAGGCTGTACCCCCGTCCTTCTCTCACAGAAGGAGATCCCCGCCGGCGGCGAGGGAATCATCGAGGTATCCATTAAAACCGAGAAGAGGAAGGCCATGTTTAAGCGGACCATTCGCGTTCATACCAATGACCCCTCCCAGAAGGAAATTCGACTGGTTGTAATGGCTTATATCCTGGACAAGAAGAAAAAGGGGTAATCCGGAACCCCATTTCCCTCATCGACTTCGGCTGGCAGTCATCGGAAAGGAAAAATGAGAATCCGATATAAACTCATCCTGGCATTCGTGCTGGTCATCGTCAGTTCCCTTCTGCCCTTATCCCTCTTCATGGTGCACCGACAGGAGCGGGACAGGATGGCGGAACTGAAACGCCAGGGGGAAATGACAAGCCGAATAATCTCCCGCTTCGCCCTGAACATCCTGCTCATGAACGGGGGGGATCCCGTGCCGTCCCGGGTGGATGCCAAGGAGATGATGGGCATTCTCCGGGCCCTTCAGGATTACGGGCTGGTCTACGCCGAAACCGTCATTCTCTCTCCCCGAAAGGAATTCAACGGCCTGAAAATCGCCACCTACCGCAACGATCTCTTTTTCGACACCCTTCCGGATAAGGCGTTTCTGCCGGATCAGCCGGAACGGGGGGCGGACCGGGATTTTGAGGGTTTTCGGGAGATACCCCTGGTTTCCGGCGGCGAGGCGCTGTTTCTCTTTCAGAACAGGGCCTCCCTGGGGGGGAAGCCCCCCTACTGCATCGGGAGGGTCTATTTCTCCCGGTCGACGGTTCTCAAGCCCATCATCCGTATGAAGAGGCTCCTCTACGCCGCAGCGTTCCTGGCCCTCTTCCTGGCCGTCACAATGGGTTTTGTCCTGAGCCGTTTGATCTCCCATCCCCTGGTGAAGCTGACGGGGGCCATCAAGCGTATGAAGATGGTGGACCAGGGTGCGGCGGTTCTTCCCGGAGCCGGTGACGAGATCGAGGTTCTCTCCCAGACCTTCTATCATATGTCGGGCCTCATCACACAGAAGATCAATGAGCTCATCGAACTGAACGAGAAGCTGACAAGGCTCGACCGCCTCAAGGACGATTTCATGGCTCATGTCTCCCATGAGCTCCGGACGCCGCTTTACGGGGTTATCGGGCTTGCCGAGTCCCTGCAGGGGGGGCTCAAGGACGAACGGGGGGAGCATGATCTTTCGCTCATCATCACGAGCGGTATGCGGCTTCTGGCCCTGGTCAACAATATCCTGGATTTCTCCCGTCTCCGCTACGGGGACATCAGGCTGGAGATCGGCCGGGTCTACATGTACTCATTGGCGGATATCGTCCTGTCGGTTCTCAGGCCCATGATTACCTTCAAGTCCATCGAGCTCGTCAATGACATCGACCCGACCCTCTCTGTCCGGGGGGATCAGAACCGGCTTCAGCAGATCCTCTTCAACCTGGTGGGCAATGCCCTGAAGTTTACAGAGGAAGGGCGCATTCGGGTTTCTGCGCAGCCATCGCCGGAGGAGGAGGGACTCTGGATCTTCTGTGTGGAGGACACCGGTGTGGGTATTCCCGGGGACAGTCTCGAGAGGATCTTCGAGACTTTCGAGCAGGCCGGCGGAGCTGTTTCGAAGGGATTCGGTTCAGGAACGGGTATGGGTCTTTCCATAACCCGTCAGCTGATTACCCTCCACGGGGGCAGTATCTGGGCCGAATCCAGGCCGGGAGAGGGGTCCCGTTTCTACTTCACCCTCTATGATTACGGGGAGGAGGATGAGGCGTCCAGAGAGGTTACCAAACCGCCCCTGAGAGAATATTATGAGCCCCTCCTCATGGCCTCGGAGAGCGTGGAAATAACCCGCGGCGATATGGGGGAGGGAACCGCGACCCTCCTGGTGGTGGACGATGAGCCGATCAACCTTCAGGTGCTGGTCAATCATCTGGAAGGCGGGGGATACCGGGTCGTAACGGCCATAAACGGGGAGGAGGCCCTGAAACTCCTCAACGAGGGGCTCATCCCAGACATGATCATCCTGGATGTCATGATGCCGGGGATATCCGGTTACGAGGTTTGCCGGCGCATCCGGGAGATGTATTACTCCTATGAAATACCCGTTCTCATGCTGACCGCCCGCAACAGGCCGGAAGACATCTCCCGGGGATTTGACGCCGGGGCCAACGACTATCTCCTCAAGCCGGTGGATCGGCATGAACTTACGGCACGGGTACAGAATCTCCTCTCCCTGAAGAACTCAACCAAGCTGCGCAAGCGCCTCGATGTCCTGGACAACGAGCTGAAGATCGCCGGGGAGATACAGACGGATATCCTGCCCCAGAGTCCGCCCAAAATGAAGGAACTCGGCATCGCCGTGCGCTACCAGCCCATGCACGAGGTGGGGGGGGATTTCTACCAGTTTGATTTGCTGGAGGAGAAACTCCTGGCGGTTCTCCTGGCGGATGTGACGGGGCACGGGATTCCAGCCGCCATGGTTTCCTCTATGCTGGAGGTGATCTACTATTTCAGCCGGGGCTATGCCCGGGAGCCCGAACAGATGCTGGACAGCATCAACCGGGTCATGTGCCGTTACAGCCACGGGATACTGCTGACCGCCAATTATCTCTGCATCGACCTGAAGCGGATGACCCTCACCCAGTCCAACGCGGGACACAAGGCCGTCTTGGTGTGGAGAAAGAGGACCGGGGAGCTCTTCGTGAACAAGTCGGTGGGCCGTCCGGCGGGGGTTTTTACGGATTCCGTCTATACCGCTTTCTCCATCCCGCTGGAAATAGGGGACCGGATTATAATGCACACTGACGGTATTACAGACAGCATCAGCCGGGAGGATACAGTAAGAGCGGATGAGATCTTTCGGGATCTTGTAAGGCAGTATCAGGACTCGAATGCGGAGGAGTTTGCGGACAGGGTAATGGCTGTCGCAAAGGAATTGTCAAAGGACAGCCCGGATGCGGGACTCAAGGACGACGCTACGCTGATCGTACTGGACATCCTCGAATGAGAACGTCCTATCCCAGGAGGAGATCATCCTCGTTGTCGTAGTGTTTGAAGTCCTTCAGAAGATTGGAAATAGTCAGGATGTTGACGACGGAATTGTGCAGATGCAGCAGGGAAAATTCTCCTCCCCGGGCCTTCATCTTCTTCAATCCCGCTACCAGCGTACTGATAAGGGAGGAATCGATAAAGCTTATGTTCCCCAAGTCAACCACCAGGCTGGAATTCTGAGGATCTTCGATCAGATCGAAAAGAGTTTTTTTCAGCTCCTGTACGTTGTAAATGCTGATGTTATCGTTAATTTCCACGATAACATGCTTGCCTGCCATTCTTAGAGTCGTGTTCATGGATTGATTATCTATCCCTAATTTGTGATCGTTTATAATATCCCAATGTAGTGAAACGGGATAATTATTTCAAATTATTTTTATCGGGGAATGTATTTATTTCACTATTACGGTTAACGTATGTTCATATCATGGGAATATCCATTGACTTTTTATATCAATGGGAGTATTCTTTTTATAGAAGGTGAGTTCAGACATGGGATATGATTAATATTATAAACCGGCTGCAAGGAGGTGGCTATGGAATGTCCGAGATGCAAGGAAACCCTGGAGTACAAGGAGCTTGACGGTGAGAAGATAGAGGTATGTCATTCCTGCAACGGCATGTGGCTGGATAAGCATCAGCTGAATCACATACTCAAGGAGAGCGGGGGTGACGTGGAAGCCTGCTCCCTTGACGAAAATTATCACGAGGATGTCTATCCGGTGATCAACTGCCGGAGGTGCCGTGAGATACCCATGAAAAAGATCAACTTTCTCGATTATTCGGAAATCATAATGGATTACTGCCCGCATTGCGGGGGCTTCTGGCTCGATCGCGACGAGCTTGCCAAGATGAAGGATTACATCCACCGTGTGGAAGAGGGAAGTCATCAGGTGAAGAACTTTTCCGCCTATGATCTCCTGGTCAGGCTGAGCCGTATAGCCTTTTCCATCTTCCGGTAGTTTATGAGGCGGTTGTCAGCCCGAGGGCTTTTTCCGGCTGCTCTCCAGGGCCTTCACCAGAAGCCAGAGGGTGCGGTTGTAGGGTAGGTCCAGACCGTGGGTTTCCCCGGATTCCACGATCTTACCGTTGATGCTGTCTATTTCTGTTTTCCTGCCTGCCCTGATATCCTGAAGCATGGAGCAGACATTGGAGGATGTGCGGCGGCATACATCCCTGGTTGCCTCAAGCATTTCCTCTTCCTCCAGTTGCATGCCTTCCCGGTTGGCCGCCTGCACCGCCTCCCGGACGATGCGTTCCTGCAGCTGAAAGGCGTGCGGTGTTCCGAGGATTTTTCCGTTCTCCAGGTTCAAAACGGCCCCCAGGGGGTTGATCCCAGCGTTGATGATCACCTTTTTCCAAATGGCCCTGCCGGCCTGGTCTGTCTGGTCCACCGAGAGACCCGCCTCCTCCAGCAGCGCGGCTACTTTGCCCACGGCTTCAGGGTTTTCCCCTCCCAGGAGGGTTTCGCCCATCCCTCCCAGCACCACGGTGATTTCATCGGTCTTGTGGGCGCCGATGGAGGTGGAACCGAAAACCACCCGTTCGGGAGGCAGGTGTTTCAGCAGTATCTCGCGGTTGCCCAGTCCGTTTTGTAAAGAGACCAGGATGGTATCGTCCCTCAATATATGCAGGATGTCCCTCACGGCGATGTCGGTGGAGTAGCTTTTCACGAAGAGGAAGATGATGTCGCTGTCCTGCAGAACGGCGGGGGTGCTGTCTATGACGGGCCTGATGATCTCGATGATGTTGCCGTGACGGACGTTGAGGGAGGACTTCAGTATATGGGCCATCTGCCGGTTGGATTCGTACAGGGCGCTGTCTATGCCCGCCCGGTGGAAGAAGAACTCGAACAGACAGCCCATGGCTCCGGCACCCACGATTCCCGCCTTCATCTCAATCCTCCCTGAAACGAGCTTTCCGTTTTTCCCGGAAAGCGCTAAGGCCTTCGGCCAGATCCTTGTCCCCCAGGGAACCTTCGGTGAGTTCCTGCAGGGATTCATCCCCCTGATTCATCTGATAAAAAATCCTTTTCATGCCGCCGAGGGAGGAGCAAGAAAGGGAGGATATCTCCGCGGCCGTCTGAAGGGCCAGTTCCTCAAGGGCGGAACCGGCGGCAGTTTCGTTGAGGAATCCCTTCCTTTGCATGGTCTCTGCGGGATAGACCCTTCCCGTGAGAAACATCTCCCGGGCAAAGCCCTCCCCAACGGTGCGAGCCAGCCGCCGAATCCCCGAGGGGGGGTATATCAGTCCGATTTTAGCGGGAGGCATGCCGAAAAGGGAATCCTCGGCGGCGATACGCAAATCGCAGGCGGCTGCCGTTTCCATGCCGGCCCCCAGGCAGTAACCCCGAATCAGGGCGATGACGGGGCAGTCCAGTTTTTCGATATCGTCCAGAGCGAGCCGGAGCAGTGTCTTTCCCTCCCTGGCGTGAGGGGAATGGACGGAAAAATCCTCCCGGAGGCTCCCCAGATCATACCCTGCGGAAAAATGATCGCCTTCGCCGCTGATAATCAAGCAGCGCATGCCGTTCTCCTTCAGCCTGACCAGGGATTCCCTCAGCGAACTCAGCAGGGGGGTGCTCAGGCAGTTTCTCCTGGCGGGATCGCACAGGGTCATCAGGGCCGTCCCGTTTGTTCTCATCTCTGTCTTGATCATGGTCCTGGTTTCCGGTTATCGGTTCTTCCTGCGCTGTGGAACACCCTCTGGCCCCCTTTTCACGGTTGACAGGCTTTCACCGGGCGTATCTCTGACAGCGGTTATAGCATCCCTGATGCTGGCTGTCGCACAGGAGCATGTATCGTTCGGATTTCTTCCTGTCTTTCACGGCCCCCGCCCGGCTGCGACAGCGCCAGTATTGCTCCTTGCAGATCTGTTCGCAGCGCATAACCTTCTCCCGGTTGTTGTTCCGGGAAATCAGGGGACTTTCCGGAACAACGATCAGGGATAACAGGATTAGTGTTGACAGTATCTTCTTCATCTGGCAGTCTTCTTCTTCCTGTTCCTTGGATACGCTGACCCCTCCTGGGTTGAAGAAGGGCTATGCTGTACGAGGACAACCATCGCATCTTCATAAACAATGTATATCATATTTTTTCACGATTCAATCTTTCTGATCTTTTAAGGGGGGAAAATGGCACTTTTTCTCAGCAGTTGTCTTCAGGGCGGGGTGGGGCGATATTCCTCCTGGGATGGACGTTATGCCTGATTCGTTGAACATCCGTCTGCGGGACATCCTCATCGCCGCCGCCCTCGCGGGGGCCCTGGTGATCCTTTTCCTTGCAACCCGGCATCTTTACCTCATAGACAATGAGTACAATCCCCCGGAGCTGTTCGAACGGATCAAGAGGCATGGTGTGCCCCCCAAGGCCGAAAAGAAAGACGGGTTCGTTAAGGTGGTCAGCGACTATCTGAAAGAGAGGGACCCCTATCCCGAGAGCCTTGTGATTGAAAAATGGTCGCAGCTGGGCTATGATAAGAGGGACGGATGGATCGTGCAGTGCCGGTACCGGTCCAGAGACGGAAAGGGGAAGCCTGCGGTTTTCCGTTACTGGTTTGTCGTGAACCGCCGGCAGGTTCTTGCGGTCAAAGCCCTGGATTCCTACCGATAACAGATAAAAATCCCTATCCGGGGAAAAAGGGGCTTGCATTTTTCCCTTCTCCCTGAAAGATGCGGGAATATTTTTTTAAAAACAGAGGTGGCTTATGGGAATGACAATAACGGAAAAGATCCTGGCGGCTCATACGGGAAAGGACCGTGTCGAACCGGGAGAACTGATAGAGGCCGGTGTGGACCTCGTATTGGGGAACGACATCACGGCCCCCATAGCCATCAAGGAATTCCGCGACCTGGGAGTAAAAGAGGTATTCGACCGGGAAAAGGTGGCCCTGATTCCGGATCACTTTACCCCCAACAAGGACATCAAGTCGGCGGAGCAGGTCAAGATGCTGCGGGAGTTTGCCCGGGAGCAGGGGATCGTTCATTTTTATGATGTCGGCCGCGTGGGGGTGGAGCACGCCCTCCTTCCCGAGCTGGGACTGACGCGCCCGGGTATGCTCATCATCGGTGCCGATTCCCATACCTGTACCTACGGCGCCCTCGGGGCTTTTTCCACGGGGGTGGGCTCCACGGACATGGCGGCCGCCATGGCTACGGGCAAAACCTGGTTCAAGGTTCCGGAGTCCGTTAAATTCATATACCGGGGGAAGCTGGGCCGTTATGTGACAGGAAAGGACCTCATCCTGCATACCATAGGGGATATCGGCGTAGACGGGGCTCTCTACCAGGCCATGGAATTTACGGGGGAGGCGATCAGGGACCTTTCCGTCGAGGGGAGGCTTACCATGTCCAACATGGCCATCGAGGCGGGAGGGAAGAACGGCATCATCGAGGCGGATGAGAAGACCCTGGCCTATGTGAAGAGCCGCTCCTCCCTTCCCTATACCGTCTACCAGAGCGATGCGGACGCGAAATATGCGGATATTATTGAATACGACCTCGGCTCCCTGGAGCCGGTGGTGGCCTTCCCGCATCTCCCGGAAAACGTCAAGCCCGCCCGGGAAAGCGGTGTGACCATCGACCAGGTGGTCATCGGGTCCTGTACGAACGGGCGTATCGAAGACCTGCGGCAGGCGGCGGAAATCCTCAAGGGGCGAAAGGTCCATAAGGATGTCCGGCTGATCGTCATCCCCGCCACACAGGAGGTTTACCGCCAGGCCATGAACGAGGGGCTTTTCCAGATCTTCCTCGACGCCGAGGCGGCGGTGTCCGCTCCCACCTGCGGTCCCTGCTTGGGGGGCCACATGGGGATACTGGCCGAGGGGGAGCGCTGTCTGGCGACCACCAACAGAAATTTCGTGGGTCGTATGGGCCATCCCCAAAGCGAAGTCTATCTGGCAAACCCCTCCGTGGCTGCCGCTTCTGCGGTGCTCGGCAGGATCTGCCATCCCGATGAATTGAAATAAGGAGGCCGCGAGGATGAATCTGAAAGGAAAAACCTGGAAATTCGGAGATGACGTCAATACCGACGAGATCATCCCGGCAAGATATCTCAACACCTCGGACCCCGAGGAACTGGCAAGTCACTGCATGGAGGATGCGGACCCGGAATTCATGAAAAAGATTTCGGCGGGGGACATCATCATAGGGGGGAAGAACTTCGGCTGCGGCTCCTCGAGAGAACACGCTCCGATCGCCATCAAGGCGGCCCGCATATCCCTGGTAATAGCCGAGTCTTTCGCGCGAATTTTCTACCGAAACAGCATAAACATCGGCCTGCCCATCATCGAATCGCCGGAGGCGGCCCGGGAGATAGGGGAAGGGGACGCGATCGAGGTGGACCTCGACAGGGGGGAGATCAGGAACCTTACGGCGGGAAAGACCTATAAGGCCAAGCCGTTTCCTCCCTTCATGCAGGAGATCGTCAAGAAAGGCGGGCTGATGAATAAGATCCGGGACGAGCTTGCCGGCAGGGGTTAATGTATCCTCTTG
>CALCJG010000314.1 GCA_937967705.1 uncultured Spirochaetia bacterium | reverse complement strand
AGATATCCACTCGTGACTGGAGTTCAGACGTGTGCTCTTCCGATCTCCACTCCCGCATGTACTGCGAGGCGGCCCTCATCATGTATCCCTCCAGCCTGAGGTCGAAACGCATGAGATCGAGATCCCTGTGATGATCGTAGCACTCCGCCTCGCCGAATTCCTTTACCCCCAGGAGGAGGACCTTCCCGAAGGGCAGAGAGGCCGGCCCGTCCTTGCCAATGTCCGGACCGATGAGGGTGATTCCGTTGTCCCTGATCAGACCGACGTCCGGGGTCCAGAGGAGAAAGGATGCCGATTCGTCCCGGGGGTTTCCCAGCTCGGCGCCGGTGTCGGCTCCCAGCACGATCTGCGTCTTTTCGCTCAGGGGCCAGGCAGCCCCGCCGCCGCGCTCTTCCCGGTAAGGGTGACCGCTGCGGCGCCCTTCCGCAAAGGCCCTCACCTCGCTGATGATATCATCGAAAAGCCTCATGCCATCACCCGCTCCCCCTCAGTCTGCTTTTCCTCATCACCCAGGGAAGATCCCTTCAGGGCCTGAAGGGCGAAAAGGGCCGCCCCGATGGCTCCGTTGATCTGTGGGTTTTCCACGCTCAGGAGCTCCACGCCCAGAGCGGCCGCCAGGGCGGAAAACATCCCCTCATTCCGGGCAACGCCTCCCGTCATCACCACATCCCCCTCCACGACTATGCCCCTGGCCAGCGAGGCCGCGCGGCCCGCCACGGCGTGGTGCAGGGCGTTGATGATGTCCGCCGTTTCCTTTCCCTCGTTCACCAGGGAGATGATCTCCGTCTCCGCGAACACAACGCACTGATTGGAAAGGGTGAGGCGCTCCGTCGATTTTCCCGAGATCTCCCCCATCTTCTCCAGGGGGATCTCCAGGGCGTCGGCGATGATCTCCAGGAAACGTCCGGTCCCCGAGGCACACTTGTCGTTGTAGACGTATCTCAGCACATCACCCTCCGCCGAAACCTTGATGGCTTTGGCGTCCTGCCCGCCGATGTCCACCACCGTCCGGGCCGAGGGGACCTGCCAGACCGCTCCGCGCGCGTGGCAGGCAATCTCCGATTCCACCGCGTTCACGAAGGGGATGTGCTTGCGTCCGTAGCCCGTCCCCACGCAATACTCGATGTCGTCAAGAGAGATGCCGGCAGCACTCAGGGCAGCCTCCATCACCCGGTTCGCCGAGTCCTCCGGCGACCGGACCGCCCGGATCACCTCCGATCCTATGATCTTTCCGTCCCTCAGGATGACCGCCTTGGCCGTCAGGGAACCAATATCGCAACCCGCCGTGATCATAACCTTCCTCCTGTCGCCTTTTCCGCCGCGAAGAGTGCCGCTCCGATGGCGCCGGCAATCTGCGGATCGCTGCGGCGAATTCTCTTGATACGAATCCCCAGGAGCTTTTCCAGGGCCGATACCACGCCGTCGTTCTTTGCCACCCCGCCGGTCATACAGACGTCCCTCTCTAGACCTATGTTGTTTACCAGGACAGCCATGCGGCTGGCCATGGCATTGTTGATCCCGGCGGCGATATCCTCCACCGGAACCCTGTCGTTGACCTGCTGGATCACGTCCGCCTGGGCCCAGACCGTGCAGGCCGATGCCAGAGTGATGGGGTTGGAGGCCCGGGCCGACATGCCCCCCATCTCCTCCAGCGCCAGGCCCAGAACCCCCGCCATCACCTCGAGAAACCGCCCGGTGCCGGAGGCGCACTTGTCATTGGTTATGAATTTTTCCATATCGCCCCTAGCGTCCAGCCGAAGGGCCTTGCAGTCCTGCCCCCCTATGTCGATCACGGTACGGGCCGTGGGGAGCAGCCAGCGCGCCCCCTTGCCGTGGCAGGCGATCTCGGAGACAGCCTCGTCGGCAAATTCGATCTTGCTGCGCCCGTAGCCCGTGGCCACGCAGTAGCCCACGTCGCTCCGGCTTATCCCGGCCCGTTTCAGGACCTCCCCCATGACGACCTCCGCCGATTCCCACGGTCGGGCCTTCGATTTGATCACATGGGATTCCAGCATCCTCCCGTCCTTCATCAGGACGGCCTTGGACGTCAGGGAACCCACATCGCATCCGGCAACGATCATGACAGCAACCTCCTTACCTTGAGAAATTCCTCGAACCGCTCCTTCGTGACATCCCAGGATTCCACACGGTCGTCGAAGGCGTCGGCATACATGATATAGGTGGGAATCCCGGCCTTCTCCGTGTCCCGGGCCATAAGTTTGACCATGCCCCAGGTATTGCGGCAGCCGGGGGTCCCGTTGTAGACGATGAAATCGGCGCTGCACATCCGCGCCAGCGAGAGCGTGTCCTGAAGCCACATGTGCGGTCCGTCGTAGGGCCCCCGTATCGACTTGATCATGGGCATGCGCGAATTGATCTGCGCCAGGCTGTCGATCATGGTGTCGAGATTTGAGGTGTCGATCCCATAGGCCGCCTCCTCCAGACCAAGTTCTTTAACATGTGGCGCGTTAGACGCAAAGGACCGACTCAGAATGTTGCCCTGGTAGGCTATGCCATGGCTGTCGAGCATGTGCCAGAGTTTGAGATTCTGGGTGTAGTGATCGATGTAGCAGAAGAAACCCCTCAGCTTCTCCTTTCCTCCCGAAAGTCCGGAGATCCCCAGGGACGCGTTTTCCTTCCCTTTCCGGAGCATCGCCTCCAGAACATCCGTGCATTCCTTCATTCCGGCGAACAGGAAGCGGGAGGCATAAAGCATCAGATTGTAGGCGACCGGCAGGGGGCTCGGAACCAGGCGGGCCAGATCCTCCAGCTCGGCCACGATCGCATCCTGACGGGCCACCTCCTCCATGATGCCCCGCAACCGGTCCACATCAAGCTTTTTGCCCGTGGTCTCTTCCAGGAAGCGGATCAGCGCCCTGAAGTCCTCGCGGTGATATTCGTCCGTTCGTGCATCCGCCAGTACGGGAGGCATATCCAGCTGAAAGAAGGGTACATCCAGGTAGGCCGATGCAAAGGAAAAGGCGTTGGCGTTAGTGTCACACACCCCCGGCGTGTCGGTAACGATCATGTCGATCTCCGCGCCGATTCCCGCCAGATAGGCGCCTATGGTGCCCCGCTGGGAGGAGCATGAGGTTTCGGTATATCCCACCTCGTTACAGTAGTCCAGGAACTCCGTGGTGCCCCGCCGGTAGGTAAAGGTCATCATCACGGATATCACCTCGAGGCAGATGGGGGTGATGTCCATGGCGTAGAAGACCGCCGGCGAGAAGCAGAACGTCGTGATGGCATTATGCCGTCCTTCATCGCGCGCGGTTATCAGGTTGCGCAGATACCTGGCGCAAATCCCGATGAACTTTTCCCCCGGCTCCCCTGTTGCGAGAATGGCATCCACCACTCCCCTGAAATAGGGGATGTAATTCAGAATATACCTGTATTCCTTTTCCGAACCATTTTTGAGTTTGGCCGCGGCATTGAAGGCGCTCCAGAGCATCCAGTCGAATTTATATTCCCTCGTTGCGGTTCTCATGCGCTTTTCCTCCTCTGATCTATCCTCTCCAGAAAGGCATCCATGCGCATCCGCATCCGGCCCGACTCGACCAGGGGCCCGTATTCCCTCTCCAGGCGCATGCAGGGGATGCCCTCCCGCTCGAGATCTCTCTCGAAGAGGCCGTTCTCTGAACCGTGCAGATCGCAGAAGCGTATGTTCTGCAGCACGACCCCCTCGACACCGGCGGATTCAATCTTTTCCTTCAGGATGGCCAGCCTCCTGCGGTAATCTCCGTACATGCGCGGGCATTCGTTCTGCCGCAGATAACGCCGTGCCAGGGCGGAAACGGGGTCCCCCTCCTCCTCCACCAGGTCCGTCTGACTGCGGGCGCCGAAGCAGAGGTTGTCCGCCACCACCAGGGCCCTGTCCCCCTCGAGAATTCTCACAAGATCCACGTCATCGTTGGCGCTGCCCACCAGCATCAGCCGGATACGGTCCCCGTATTGGACGGTCCTCTGCTCCAGTTCCCGGATGAGTCCCTCCAGCATATCCGTGTAAAGTTCCCGGGGCATGGTCGAGCCCGCAATGACCACGGCCAGGGCCTCGCTGCCGGTAAGAGGGGGAGTGTCACCGGTCCTCAGTACGTCGAGGCGCTCGAGGAGACCCCGGCTCCGGTTATAGAGTTTTATGGATGCCCGCAGGCGCTCCTCGTCCGGTGCGGTTTGGAAATGCGCCGACATCTCCGCAATGAAACGCCTTGTTTCGTCAGTGAACCATTTGATGGTGTAATCGGTATACTTGTGCGGGACACCGTAGTGGAAGAAGAACCGGGGGACGACGCCCGGATGGTCCTCTCCTGCCTTCCGCCAGCACTCGTCCAAGCGGCGCATGGAATCGCATCCCGGGGTGATGATGGCCCCGTCGAGAAAAGCGTATTTGCCCTCCCCGGCCAGCTGAAGCATGCACTTGGGAAGGCTGCAGATGAAGGGACCAAAGTAGGTGTCGCCTATCGTCATCTCCCCCGCTCCGAATCCCCTGATCCGATAGGGCAGTATCCCCGCCGCATGCATGATCTCGTCCGGCGCATAGGAACAGGTGTATCCGATGACCCTTCCGCCGTCCGCCTTCCATTTTTTTACAGGACCGCTCTCGATCGCGGTCGCGGCCTCCATGAACTCATTCATCATCCAGCAGCCTCCGTCACGTTTTCCTCGCCCCGCACGGCATCCCGGAAATACGCCAGGGCCTCGCGCATCTCCTCCGAATTCCCGTTCTTTCCCGGCCGCAGCAGATCGGCCAGCCCCCGGATGACCGGCGGCAGCACCTCCGGGGCTATGGGCTTGAAGGACTCCACGACATCCTCCGTAAGCCACCGCGCCGTCTCAGCGGCTTCGTATTCATCCAGGGAAGCGAAGACCTGGGAAAGGGTGTTCTTGATGATTCCCGGGGTGATCTTGCGCACATCGTTGAAGATGGCACACATCCTGTTGACGGTTGCCGCCAGCTCCTGAGCATCGATCTCCCCCATGCCCCGGGCGAACTCCCGGGCCACATCCGCCGTAGAGAAGAGCGATTCGAAGGCGTCCGCCCTGTGGCTCCAGTTCCTCACGAAGGTGACCACCGCCTGGAAGTGGCTGTGAAAGAACTCCCGGGCCAGTTCGGGACTCTGCTCCATAAGCCTGATGAAGTTGATCATGGCCATCTCCCGCACCTCGCCGAGATAGGACCGAGCTTTAAGGAGCAGCTTCACATCCACCGCGGCCAGCACCTCCTTCGACAGCCGGGCCATCTCCTCCGGGAAGACCGGCCTCCCCTGCTCTCCCAGCAAAACACTCCCGGTGCCAATCTTGCGCACCAGCTCACTGAGTTCGTTGACGAGGGCGCCTATGTTCTCCCCGCGAAGCTCCCGCAGGAGCGACATCACCACGTCCGTCAGCAGATCCGGCGCCAGAGCGTTTAGCGGCCGGGTCGTCTGCACGACGGAACGCAGCCCCGCGTTGATAATATTGGGCAGCAGCGAGAGCAGACAGACCACCTTGGCGGGATATTCCCACAACTCCTCGTTGACCATGCCCGCGAAGGCGGCCAGGTCTTCAGCTGCCAGATCAAAACTTTCCTTTATCTCGCCGAAGTCCGTGCTCTCAATCAGCGAGCGCACCGCTGGCCGCAGGGTCCGGGTGAAAAACTCCGGCTCCTCCCGGTGCACCGCGCTCAGGATCTTCGCCAGGCTCGTTATCATCGCCCCCAGATTTCCTAAATCCACGCCCCCGGCCAGGGAGTTTACAATCTCCCTCTGCTTATCGGGAGCGGCCCCCGCAAGGGTCTCCATAACCCTTGAGAGGGCGGAAAGAAAAGCGTTGGCGATCCCCGGAAGGGCGCAGGCCGCCTTTTCTGCAAACTCGGGATTTTCACAGAGACGGCCGAGAGGATCCGTCCCCTCCGAGTCATCGGGATCGAAGCTCTTCCTGATGCTGCGCTTGACCGAGGCGCCCATGACCCGCTTCAGGGGATTACGCCCCGCCCAGGCATTGACCAGTTCAGGGGCCGCCGCCGCGAGGGCCTCCCGGAATCCCCTCGTCTGCAGGAGGGCCCGTGTGAGGCTCTCCATCATCTCCCGGTTCACGGAAGAGTCCCCCTGGAAACCGCCTCCGGACATCTCCGAACCTCTTACCATGCTGTTCATTGCATCCTCCTTTTGACTCCCGGCGCTCAGTGTTCGTTTCTCGGCTGCCGGACCCGCTTTTCATCTCCCAGTATTGAAAGGATTCGGTCTACCAGCCGCCTGGCAGACTCCTCGCCGGGCGCTCCCTTCTCCTGTAGAACGGAAAGCAGGATTTCGGTGATGACATCGATCTGATCGTCGTACGAAAGTTCCCGGGGCGTAAAGATCGAATGAAGGATAAGCCCGAGGAAATAAATGAATATGGACCGGGCGAACTGACGGGATATGCCGAAGTTATACGCCATGGCCTCCGTGTAGTAGTCGGAAAAATCCAGGAAGACCTTTCCGCTGTTCTCGGGATCATTGCGCAGCGAATCGATGGCGAGAAGCATCGTGTTCTGATAGGTCTCACGGCTCTCCTTCCAGAAGCTGCGCACTCTCTCCAGCCTGCCCGCCAGGGAAAACTCCTCCGTAATGCGGCCTGCGTAATCGGCGATATTGCTCTCCCGCACGAAGGCGAACATCTGTTCCAGAATACTTTCCTTCGTGGGGAAATAATGATAGAGCGTGCCGGTGGAAACGCCGATCTCAGCCGCTATCTCCCGCATGGTCACCTGGGAGAACCCCTTTCGCGACAGGAGGCTGAAGCATTTCTCTATCAGTTCCCGGCGGTACTCGTCATGGTCAACGATCTTCGGCATTCCAGATCCCCTACCTGCTCCTCTTCACGGCATCCTTTCCCGTTGAGCGGGAGGCCGAGGGATTCATCAGGTGCTTCGCCAGACGCTTGCCCAGGCAGACGAGAGTCAGCACGGGCGGCAAGCCCCAGGGCTCAGGGATGACGGAGCAGTCGCAGACGTAAAGGTTTTCGAAACGCGTCTTGAGATTGGAATCCAGGAGGTCCCCGATCTTGACCGTTCCGCCGGGATGCGCCGCGAAGTACCAGGTGCGGTATATCCCCTTGGCCCCGGCCTTCTGAAGAATCTTTTTGGCCACTTCATAGCCCTTGTCGAGCTTGGCCCGGTCTTCCGGGGCCAGTCCCTTGCGCACACCGCCGCCGTCGGTTAAGCGGCCGCCCAGGGAATCGCGGATCTTGATCATGAGGCGCAGAGTCTTCTTGCGTGCAAAGAGGCGGTGGAACCGGAACACCTCGGCAGCCATCCCCATGTCCAGCATCCAGGGCACCGCCATGTCGGTCATCACGTAGCCGTCGGCGTCCATATGCATGCCGGCGGACATCGGAATCTCGTCAGCCCGCGCCCGAATATCCTTAACCACGCCGGCCACGGTGATGAGGGGATCGTAAAAGAAGTCGTATCCCGCCTCCTCGATACCGCTTTTTCGGAGGATGACCGGCGAACCGATACCCCCGGCGGCAACAACGATCTTGTCCGCGAAAGCCTTGTGTTTTTTGCCCTGCCGGGTAAATTCAACCCCCGTGGCCCTCCCCTCTTCCACGATCACCCGGCTCACCTTTGCACCATCCAGGAAAAGGGCGCCGTTTTTAACGGCTTCGTCCACGAAAACACGGGCGGTCCATTTGATGTCCTTGGGATCGCCGTAATAGCCGAAGGGATATCCCGGAGTCCAGCGGTCCTGGTCCATGAATTTGTCCAGCTTGTTCCATTCGTATCCCAAGGACCGGGCGCTCTCCATGATACGCCGGGCCATGGGAGTCATCATAGCGTCTTTCAAGGGGGCGATGGGCAGTTCGCGCCGGGCCTCTTTTTCCTCTTCCTTTACATCGATGCCGTATTTGGCCAGCATCTCATGGGGCACTTTGAAACAGGTCCCGTAATAATAGACGGAACTTCCCCCCTTACAGATGCCGCGCACCATGGCCAGAAGCCCTTTCGTTACGAGAAGCCCCTTGCCCGGCCAGCCAAGCCATTTAAGCGCCTGCCATGTCCGTTTGATATCGCTTTTGCCTATGGGTTCCGCGCTCCCCCATTCCAGCAGAAGGACCTTTTTCCCCCTGGCGGTCATTTCACGGGCCACCGTGGCACCCCCGGGTCCTGATCCCACGACAATCGCGTCAAAAGTCTGATTGAGCCTGTCCATTGCAACCTCCCTGATTTATGTGACGTTTCAGTATTATATTATATCGAACAATCGTTATAAATAAACCGAACAGTCGGTCCTTTGTCAAGGGGGGCGGGCGTTTTTTTTTGAAAAACTGGAAAAAAATGCGAAATTCGGTCTTTTCAGGCAGGATTCATCGCCCTGAGGCTCTGACCCCTCCGGGCCGGACAAGCCCTCCAGCCCCCCCCTGCCGAACAGCTACCAATCCGTCCATTGCATTTAAATGCAGAGATCTCATCACTTTTTAGGCTCTGACCCCATTCCCACCTCCTGAGGCTCTGACCCCTGGCGTACTTGTACAGTCCCTCTCCTGCCAACTCCTCCTTTGTCCTCCCTCTTAGGCGGCTCTGACCCTAGATTCCCCCTGCCCGGAAGTGCTTCAAAGACCACCCCCGGGAAGGCTCTGACCCCCTTTGCCCGAGAATCACTTGCTTTCCTCCGCACAAATCCTTATTCTGGGACAAAAACCCAAACCCTGGAGGCAGTGATGATACAAGGCATGAGGAAAAACCGCTTATTAGCCATCCTCGTTTTCATCGTCATGACAGCATCGTTATCCTTCCTTTATTGCGCCCCCCCGATGGACACAATAATGAGCTCCTGGAGATGCGGAACCGATGGGAAACCGCTCCCGGGACAGACCATGAAAGGCTGCTGGCAGGATGAGGATTCCTACAGAGTAACGGCTGCCGGGTTATCCGGAAGCAAGGGCGAAAGAAAGGAAAGAAGGATGGAAGCCAGAAAACGGGCTTTGCTGACAGCTCAATTTCATTTTATCGATGATATCAATAAGCTGAGAATGAAGAGGCTCTTCGGGGACAAGCCGCCCAAGGCCCATGTCAACTACTCCGATGCGCGCCCTCCCGCGAAGGAATTCGGCAGCCTGGCCGCCCGGGGAAGGGCCGCATGGGAAGAATTCGACTCGGACAATAACTGCCGCCTGCTCTTCGAGATCCGGGAGAAGGGGCTGAAACAGAGGGTCCGGACCTATCTGCAGGGCTATGAGCGGCTGATCCCCTGAGGGGAGCGCCCGAACCCTTTTGCACCCCCGGGAGACCGCCAGCCGATGGAAGAGACCCAGAAGACCATCCGAAAACTCGTTGGAAACGTCACGGAGGAGGAACTCCGCAATGTGGATTCTTTCGTCTGCCCCGAGCTGGCTGTCTTCATCCCCGCCGTGGGTCCCTGCTACTACTCCCTGAGCCGGGATCACACCCATCCCGGTTACTCCTTCATCCTAACTCACGACGACCGCTGCCGCATCTCCGTAGAGGGGGTCGAGCGTACCACCTCAAGCGGACGTCTCTGCGCCCTGAGCCCCGGGGTTCCGCATCACGAGTTAGCGGAGGAGGGCTTTTCGCGCTACGCCGCCCTCATGGTGGCACCAGAGTTCTTCGAATCCCAGTGGGTCCTCTACGCATCAGGACCTCTCCCCCGCTTTGCCGGGGAGGAGCATGACGCTCCCGGCGATATTTTCCCCCTGCTGCGCCGCTTCATGGTGGAGAGCGACGGCGGTCTTCCGGGAGCCGGGAACGTGCTGAGCGCGCTGGCGCTCCTCATCGTCCATTGTCTCATCAGGACCGTCATCGCCCTGCCCGCCACGGAGGAGAGGGCCGCAGACCGTTTGGAGATCAACCGGGTTGTCGAGTTTCTCCATAGACGTTATGCGGACGAGCTCCGGGTGGAGGACCTGGCATCCCTGGCGGGCCTCTCGGAATCGCATTTCACCCGCCTCTTCAAGTCCGAGACCGGCAAGACCCCCGCCGAGTATCTCATCGACGTACGCCTCTCCCGGGCCCGCCGGCTCCTGCTGGCCGGAAGCGCCACCATAACGGAGATCGCCCTGGACTGCGGCTTCGGAAGCTCCTCGCATTTCACGGCGGCGTTCCGCAGGACCTTCGGAATCACCCCCTCCCTGTACCGGAAAAACGCTGCAGGGCGGAAATCCGTTAAAATTTAGCAGGATTTTGATAGCGCTGATTCCTTTTACGCCTCAGGATGGAGTCCATCTTACAGGAGGATTGTCATGACACGAGAGGATGTCTTTGATTTTATGAACGCCCATCTGGCCTGTCACCTGGCGACGGTGGAGGGCGGGGAACCGCGGGTCCGGGGGATGTGGGCCTATCGAGCCGACGAAAAGGGTATCGTGTTCCACACCGGAACCTTCAAGGACCTCTACCGCCAGCTTACGGCCGATCCGGCTGTGGAATTCTGCTTCAACGATTTCGAGAAGGGAATACAGGTGCGTGTGCGCGGAGAGGCACGGGAAGAAAAGGACGCTTCCCTCAAGGAGGAGATAGTGGCCGCCCGGGAATTTCTCCGGCCCTTCGTGGAGAAGCCGGATGGCAGGGATCAGCTCGCCGTATTCCGGGTCACGGAGCTGACCGCCTGCGTGTGGACCATGGACACCAATACCGAGCCGAAGAAACTCATCCCGCTCTGAGAACCATAGCGCCTCAAAGGGTATGGAAATAATGGGTCATGGTACGGGCACGCCCTTTTTTCTGTCAGCCGCCCCCCCCTGGCTGACAGACGGCCCGCATTACCATAGACCCACGGACCTTTCGATCTCTTACGGGCGCTTTATTTATTGCATTTTTTCTCAGCCCCTTCCACACTGACAGGGCAGTACGGGATGGGGGGAAGAGGCTCCTCCCTCCGACATCACAAGACCCGGGGTATGCGAAACCCATGTTCAGAAGCTGTTCCAAATGCGGAGATGTCTGGGAAACGAGGGAGGTTTTTCTTACAGACGAAAACCTGCGGATCATAGGATACCAGCCCCATTTCCAGGAGCTGAAACTGGGGCTCTTTCTCTTCAACCACCGCTGCGGCACGACCCTCTCCCTGCGGGCCGAGGATTTTCTCGACTTATACGAGGGAACCGTCTTCACCGAGCGCCTTCAGGACACGCCCGCCTGTCCCGGCTACTGCCTCCATCAATCGGAACTGAGGCCCTGCCCCGCCCAATGCGAGTGCGCCTTCATTCGCGAGATCATGAACATCATAATCAAGCGCCAGAACGGCGGAGAGCCTCTCACGTGACCCATATCCTCAATCCCTCCCATCAAGAATTTCCCGAACCCTGGCGGTAAGCGTTTCCGCAGTCACCGGTTTTGAGAGCAGGTTAACCCCCTCATCCAGAATGCCCTCATGGCTTATGATCTCCCGGGGATATCCCGAGACATAGAGCACCCTGATCCCGGGACGCATCTGTTTCAGTTCCTCATACAGATCCCGTCCGTTCATACCCGGCATAACCACGTCGGTCAGCAGGAGGTGAATGGGTTCCCGAAAGGAGGCGGCATGCTCCAGGGCCCGGAGGCCGTTTTCCGCCTCTATCACGGTATACCCGTTCTGACGGAGCATGAGGGAGGTGACCCTCCGCACCTGTTCCTGATCCTCCACGACAAGGATGGTTTCCGATCCCGTCGGCATTGCCTCGCCGGAGGTTATGGAACTGACGGCATCCTCCCGACGGGAGGCGCGGGGGAAATAGACCCGGAAGGTGCTGCCCTTGCCGGGTTCGCTGTAAACCCAGATGTTCCCGCCATGCTGCTTCACGATGCCGTACACCGTGGCCAGCCCCAGCCCCGTTCCCTTGCCCACCTCCTTGGTGGTAAAGAAGGGCTCGAAGATGCGGTTCATCGTGGCTTCGTCCATTCCCGTTCCCGAATCGCTCATGACCAGCATCACATATCTTCCGGGAAGGACGCCCGGATGCGAGTCCGCGTAGGCTTCGTCCAGCACCGTGTTGGAGGTCTGAAACACCAGTGTCCCGCCGTGGGGCATGGCATCCTGCGCGTTGATCGCCAGATTCAGTATGATCTGTTCGATCTGCCCCACATCACCCTCGATGAGATCCAGGTCCGACTGCAGGTATTTCTGAATGAGAATATCCTCCCTTATGGTCCTCCGCACCATCTTTTCAAAATTATTGATTACCTGGTTCAGGTTGAGGGGCTTGATCTCGAGGGTCTGCTTGCGGGCGAAAGCCAGGAGCTGCCTGGTGAGATCACCCGCGCGCTGGGCGGCCTTTTTGATCTCCTCCACCATGTCTCCCAGGGGGTCGGCCTCCGGAAGCTTGCGCTGCAGCATAGATCGGCAGAGCGTCGTGTAGGGAAGGAGTGTAGATCTCG
>CALCJG010000313.1 GCA_937967705.1 uncultured Spirochaetia bacterium | reverse complement strand
AACGTGCATCAGGGACAATTTATAACTATGCAGACAAACATAACTATAACAAAGCGAAGTATAAAAATCTAAAGGATTATTTAACTATCGTGAAGATGCAATATGATAGAATGATGGAATATAAATATGAAAAGCTAGAGAGCCTTAATCCTGGCAAAAATTATATAGAGTATACAGATAAGGCAATTTCACTAATAAAATGAAAAGGATCTTTTTTATGTCCCGATTGCATTTAGAATTAAGTAATCGGGATTGTTTTTAATTGCCTTTGGACGGCACTTCTAAAACTGGTAAGCAACATGCGGGTTCTGCACCTGATAACGATAAATACTCTCTTCGCCGTGTTGTTAAAAAATAGAATCTAAACCAAAAAATTAAAAAGGGGAAAATAAAAGGAAAGCAGTATTATCGATAATGGCGGCAGTAGTTGTGCTGACTTGTGGAATAGTGATAGCGTAGACGGGCTATGGCACTATGAATATAGTTGTGGGAAACGTGACCTGGGCTGATGGTATAAAAAAATGCAAATCTTATAATAAAGATGTGGAAATGAAAATGGCGGCCGTTACTGATTTTGAAGGTTATTGGCAGGATGAATTAAAAGAGGGTGACTACTGGACCAGGACTAAGGCATGGGGAAGCACTAATACAAAAAAAATGGCAATAAAATAAAATTCGTAAAAAAAGACTTCTGGTAATACAGGTTTTACAGCAAATATAAAGTTTGGTGTAAATCCCGTTAAATGCAGTGAAAGAATTGCCGACAACGTGACTCTGTAAAATTTCATGGGTAAAAAAGCACTGACAAGATCCAGAATTGCAACTATTGTACGGTGGCCGGGAAAACACTCAACCCGGCATGCACTCTTCTGACGACGGCGGGAAGTTAATCGAAACGGGAAATTGATCCTGAAAATTAACCCATCCAAATGCCCCGGTAAAATGCTTGACTTCCCGGTCTGAGCTTGTGTGATTAGCTCAATTTAATCAGGAGGAATTATGCAAAAATTAACTTTCATTCTGGTACTCATTTTTCCGCTGGCTGTCTATGCCGGTGCGAATGAAGATTTAATTAAAGCATCCAAAAACGGCAATAAACCCGCAGTAGAAAAATCTTTGAACAGCGGCGCCAAAATCAACGGAAAAGACAAAGACGGCCGGTCACCCCTGATGTGGGCCTCTGTGAAGGGCCACCTTGAAGTGGCACAACTTCTCATCAGTAAAGGCGCCGATGTCAATGCCCGGGACATCTCTAAATTGACTTCTTTGATGTTAGCGTGCAATCAGGGGCACTGGAAAGTTGTTCAACTGCTCATTAGAAAGGGCGCCGACGTCAACGCGAAGGACAAAGACGGCAAGACGGGTCTGATGTATGCGGTAGCGAGAGGCGATGGCAATAGCGTAAATCTGCTCATTAGAAAGGGCGCCGACGTCAATGCCAAAAACAATCGCGGGCAAACGGCTCTGTCGTATGCAACGTCGAAGGGCCGCGATGACCTGGTTGATATGCTCAGGAAAGCTGGCGCAAAACAATAAGAGATCTGGAGCGGCGAATCGGCGGGCAATAAAAACCTTGGCCCCGGGACGAATGCCCGGGGCCACTATGTATGACCTGTGCATATTCCGGTGAAACCTGCCACCCATTTCGGAGCAAAGTTTTGTCTTTTCCCTACATTCTATGGGACAGCAGTATCAGTACATAAATTTACCGGAGGGCTTACATGAAGAAGTTAGTAATGGTTATGGTTGCTGTACTGACAGCAGCAATGTTCATGTCGTCTGTTGATGCAGAGCAAAAGGGTGAAAAAGACCAGGCATCCGTAAAGAAATGCGAAAAAACGAGTATGGCTTGCATTGATAAAGCGAAATTTAAATCAGATAAAGATAAGTGTCAAGAGATTCCGAAAAAATGCATAGCATGCGTAGAGGCATGCCCAAGGACCGGTATGGCTTGCATGAGGAAAGCGAAAATTCAATCGGATAAAGAAAAGTGTGAAAAGGTCGTGAGAAAATGCGAATCTGATTGTCTGGCTGCTTCAAAAGCTCCCAAAGGGAAATAGCCGATCTTCCAGGAATTCGAAGGCCCTCCCAAAAGAGGTTTTCTGCCCCAGAGGGTTGTACTTCCCGCAGAGGTATTCTGTCGAGGAACTTACAGGGAAGGGATGGTGATTTCCTTGGTTTATAAAATTACGTGAGGCAATACCCGCTTAATTTCGGGGCAAAAAATCCCCGATTTGATTGAAGCGGCATAAAATATATATCTATCAGAGCTTAGTTTATCTATTGAATGATAAAGCTAAGTATGGCTCAGGTATAATGCTATATCGGAGAGGAAAGAAGCTCTGTCATCCTGATGATGAAACCATCTGCTATGAGTAATACCGGATAGTGTAGTCGGGTAATGGGATTGGGCATTGTGATGGTTTTCACCAGACAGCAGGGAAAATAAAAATATAAATGTACAGTGACGGTATTCGCCTGACAGTGAAGAATGCAAATTATGCAGGAATCAACAACAGCAACCCGACCCCAAAACCATCCGCCGAAGGCGGATACCGACCGCCCATCTGTTTGAAGCGAACTCCGCGAAGCGGATGAGCAGAGTTATGGGCGCCAGCCGCTCCGGCGATTGAGGAGGGCGCGGGGAGGTGAAGGAGGGGTTTTCGCCGAAAAACCCCTCCTTCAAAAGAAGTTCCTCCCCAGGAACAAGCCCCCCGCCCAGGGGAGAATAAAGCCCCCCTTTAACGCAGAAGCCAGATTTCCCCCAGCAGCGCAACGCAAACTCCCGCTCCCGAGGCCCCCAGGCGGAGACGGTGCAGCGAGAGCGCGTCCTCCCGCTTGTAGAAAACCCGCATCAGTCCGCAGAAGACGAGATATCCCGCCCCCGAGGAGGCGAGCAGGAGCGCCAGGCTTTCCCCCGGGGACCGGGGGCTGTAGAGCAGGGCCGGGACGGCGGCGGTTATCCCGGCGGCGGTCAGCCAGGTGAGAACCGAGGCGGCCGGGCGGGGGAGGCGGCCCAGCGCGGGGAAGGCGGCGCGCCCGTGGGGCCAGAGGATGACGGCGATCTGAATCGCGATGCCCGCCAGGTAGGGCCGGTAGAAGAGGGCGTAACTGCCCAGGGCGTTGGCGGCCAGGATGAGCGCGGCGGGCATGAGTCCCGTGTAGAGGAGCACCCGTATCTGGTATGCCGGGACATCACCCCCGTCCCTGACGTAGAGCCGCACCCAGAGGAGGGCGCAGTAGAGGATCTGCGCCAGGAGCAGCGGCAGGAAGTAGGTAAAGTCGCAGAGGCTCCAGGAGGCGTAGTTCAGCAGTATGATCCCGATCAGGCCGCTGGTTCGGAGAAACCCGGGTATGCGGAAGAGGAAGAGGGCGATGAGTATGATCAGGAGAAGTATCTCCACCTGCAGGATGCTGTTGTCCAGGGGATATCGGGTCATCTTGCTGAGGATGAAATAGGTCCCCAGGGGGATGAAGATGTTGTCGCTGCCCGCCAGGGAGATCGCCTCGAAGCCGGTCACCAGGAGGGCGATGACCAGGGCGATGAGGACGGAGTTGGCGCGATCCGTTTCGGTCATCAAAAGCAGGGGGATGTGGACGCAGAGAAACGTAACGAAGAAGAAGACCGTGGACCCTTCCAGGCTCTTGAGATTGCCCTCCACGTCGTATTTGACCGATCCGTAGCGCCCGCCGATGAGGGCGGCCAGGGCGTCGGATACGGCCATTACCAGGATGGCGATGAAGTAGAGATGCGCCTGTCCCCCGGAGAGCAGGAAGACGAGATAGATGGAAACCGGGAAGTAGATGCCCCCATGGGAAACCCGGTCGATGCCGTGAATGGACTGCAAAAGCCCCAGCCGCTTCGTGGTAAAGAGGATCAGCCCAAAGCTGACCGTCAGCAGGAGGACGGTCCAGTGGGACTGGAGGAAGAAGGGGAAGGAGAGGGCCGCCATCCCCCCGCTGAAATGGACGAACTTGCGCGAGAGCTCCGTGTAATGGGGAACGGTCCTGTGTATGATCTCTCCCAGGGCGAAGAGGAGGAGAAAGAGCGCCGCATAGACAGCGGCGGCGATGATGTCCGAAGAGGGAAACATGGGCGGCCTCCTGGTGTTCGGGTTTACCCTCCGGCTTCAGGCCTCAGGGTTTCTTCGTCTGAAATTCGGGAACCTCGAAGAAGACCGGCGGCGAGGAGCCATATCCCCCCTTCTTTTCGTAACGCCGGGCGGGGTATCTTTTCCCCTTGCGTATTCCCTTCCCGTCCACCCATCCCTGCAGCAGGTTCCCCCGGCTGTTGACGAAGAGGCGCACATGCGTGTCCCTGAACCGGGGATGGCGGTACCGGGCGGGAGCCGCGGGATCGCTTGGGATGAAATCGAAGTAGACGTCCATGAAGGTCACCTTGCCGGGAAGGGGATCGTAGTCCGATTTGCGTACCTCCGTGATGAGGGCGGTGCCCTCGACGGCCTCGTAGTTGCTCTCCCGGTTTCCGGATGTGAGGCAGCAGGCGCTGAGGGCGGCAAGGACGACAAGGATAGCGGATCGCATAACGGCCTCCTCTCTCTGGGGGATGGGCGGCGGAAGAAAATCCGCCGGTACTGTACGGGAGGTATTATGGCATCGCTGACGCTTTTTGTCAAACAGAATGGGGCCGGCGGGTCAGTCGGGCCGGTTTTCGTAGAGGGAGTAATCGATCCCGAGGCTCTTGATCTTGTAGGTGAGGATGCGTTTGGTGGTTCCCAGCGCCCGGGCGGCCCTGGTGATGTTGCCTCCGGTCTCCTTGAGCTGCTCCACGATGATCCCCCGCACGTAGCGGTCCGTCCTCTCCTTGAGGCTGCCCCCGGATGCCGGTGCTTCCCCCGGCTGCAGGGTGGGCGGGAGGTGACAGGTCTCTATGAGGTCCTCCCTGCTGATGATGACGGCCCGCTCCAGGCAGTTTTCCAGTTCCCGCACGTTTCCCGGCCAGGAGTAGGCCTGGAGCAGATCCGCCGCCTCGGGGCTGATCCCCGTTATGCGGCGGTTCATCTTCCGGTTGAAGCCCTCCAGGAAGTGATTGGCCAAGAGGAGAATGTCGCTTCTCCGCTCCCTCAGGGACGGCATATGCAGGGGAAAGACGTTGATACGGTAAAAGAGGTCCTGCCGGAACTCCCCGGAGGCGGTCCGGGCCTCCAGGTCCTGATGGGTGGCGGTGATGATGCGGACGTTCAGGGGGATCGTCTGCGATCCGCCCAGGCGCTCGATGCGCCTCTCCTGTATCACCCGGAGCAGGTGCACCTGCAGGGGGAGGCTAAGATCGCCGATCTCGTCCAGGAAGATGGTTCCCCCCTCCGCCAGCTCGAAGCGTCCCTTCTTCTGGCGCAGGGCGCCGGTAAAGGCCCCCTTCTCGTGTCCGAAGAGCTCGCTCTCGATGAGCCCGGGAGGTATGGCCGCGATGTTGACCTTGATGAAAGGGCCGTTCCGGCGCGGGCTGTTGTAGTGGATCTCCTCCGCCGCCAGTTCCTTGCCCGTGCCGCTCTCGCCGGTTATGAGCACCGTGGAATCCGTATCCGCCACGAGGAATATCTTCTCGTAGAGATCCCGCATGACGATGGAGTTGCCTATGAGCTTGCGGGTCAGTCCCGCCTGGGAGAGCTTCAGCCGCAGTAGCCGGTTTTCCTCCTTCAGGTTCCCCTCCCGCTGCAGCATCTCCCTCCGGCCGTCCACGGCATGGGCTATGAGCACCGCCAGGGCGGTCACGGTTTCCGCGATCAACTCCAGAGGGGACCCGGGTCCCCCGTCGATGTCCAGGGAAATGGTGCCGATGACCCCCGAGGCGGCCCTGACGGGAACGCAGATGAAACCCACGTCCTCCTCCCTCCGGGTCCCCCGGGCGCCGGTCTTGTTGAGGAAGCGGGGATCGTCCTTGACCGAGGGTATGATCACGGGACATCCCGTGGAGAAAACCGATCCCGTAACTCCCTCGCCCGGCTTGTAGCGCCCCTTTACGATCTCCTCGTCGCTGTAGCCGAAGGAGGCGTCCACCACGATATCCTCCGTTTCCCGCTGATAGATGCTGATCATGCCGCGGCGCACGGGGAGATGACGGGAAAGGATTCCCAGCACCTCCTGCAGGAGCTCGTACATTCCCCGGTTCAGGGTGATGGCCTTTCCTATCTCGAAGAGGAGGTCTGAAAAGGCAGGGCTGTCGGCTGTACCAGTTGTCATGATGCGGAGTTTTTCCTCTCCCCTTGTTTTTTTCCGGATGATCCCAATATAAACCGGGAAGGAGGCGGTAAACAGAAATTATGGCCGGAAGGCTGTGAAATCGAGGATATTTTACATGATGGTAACTTCCCGGATATTGAGGTCTTATTTCTGATGGGAAAAAATAGGGGACCCGTCTCCCTGCGTTTGACCGCATGGAGACGGGCCGATGCCTTTAACCGATGGCATCCTTCCCCTCTTCTTCGGTGCGGATTCGTATGCATCTGTCCAGCTTGCTCACGAAAATCTTTCCGTCGCCGATCTGGCCGGTCTTGGCGCCCTTGATGATGGCCTTGACGGTGACGTTTTCAAATTCGTCGTTTACCGCTATCTCGAAGCGGACCTTCTGAAGCAGATTGATATCCATGTCCACCCCGCGGTAGGTCTCGGTGTAGCCTCCCTGCTGGCCGCAGCCCAGGGAGTTGGTGATGGACATCTTGGTGATCTGCGCTTCGGTCAGGGCCGCTTTGACGTCTTCCAGCTTTTCCGGCTGTATGTAGGCAACAATGAGTTTCATAACTCTCCTCCTTTACTGGGTTTTGAAGATCTGGAAACCGGAATAGGATTCCATGCCGTGTTCGTCGATGTCCAGACCCCGCAGCTCCTCCTGCCTGGTGACGCGCAGACCGATGGTCTTCTTGATGATGAAGAAGAGGATGCCGGTGGTGATGGTCACCCAGAAGAAGACGGAGACGACTCCCAGCGCCTGTACACCCAGGAGCTTGAACCCCCCGCCGAAGAAGAGGCCGTTGACTCCGGGACCGGCGTACTGGGCCTCGGCAAAGAGTCCCACCAGAAGCGTTCCCAGGGAACCGCAGATGCCGTGAACCGAGATGGCCCCCACCGGGTCGTCGATCTTCAGGACGAAATCGAAGAATTCCACCGCCAGGACCACCACGACTCCCGCAATCAGTCCTATAAAGATGGAGCTGATGGGGGACACGGAGGAACAACCGGCAGTGATGGCAACGAGCCCCGCCAGGGCGCCGTTGAGGGACATGCTGACGTCCGGCTTGCCCGATTTGATCCAGATGACGATCATGGCTGCTATGGCGCCCGCCGCTGCCGCCAGGTTCGTGTTGATCGCGATGAAGCCGATGCTCAGGTTGTCCCCAGCCGTGGTGCTGCCGGGATTGAAACCGAACCAGCCGAACCAGAGTATGAAGACGCCGAGAGCCGCCAGGGGGATGTTGTGTCCCGGTATGGCCCGGGGCTTGCCGGATGCGGTGTACTTGCCGATGCGTGGACCCAGGAAGATGGCGCCCATCAGGGCGGCCCATCCGCCCACGGAGTGAACCACCGTGGAACCGGCGAAGTCGATGAACTTCAGCTTGGAAAGCCATCCCTCACCCCAGATCCAGTGCCCGGAGATGGGATAGATCAGCGCCGAGATGACCACGCTGTAGATCAGGTAGGAGACGAACTTGGTCCGCTCTGCCATGGCGCCGGAAACGATGGTGGCGGCTGTGGCGGCAAAGACGCACTGGAAGAGCCAGAAGGTGTACTGCCAGAGCCCGTCCGGGTTGGAGGGACTGGCGTTGGAGAGAAAGAACTTGCTCGTCCCGAAAAGCCCCGCGGCGTCGGCGCCGAACATCAGGCCGAAACCGAGGATGAAGAAGACCAGGGAGCCGGCACAGAAATCCATCAGGTTTTTCATCATGATGTTGCCGGCGTTCTTGGCGCGGGTAAATCCCGTTTCCACCATGGCAAAGCCCGCCTGCATGAAGAAGACAAGAAAGGCGGCCAGAAGAGTCCAGACCACGTTGATCGGTTTTATCGTCGAAGCGGGGGCCGCCGCGCTTTCCTGGGCGAAGGCTCCCGTGACCGCGGAGATCACGAAGAGGGCCGCAATGAGTAGTGTTGATAATCGCATGAAGTACCTCCTTTTAGTTTTCATTACCGATAGTAGTGCAACTTCCGTGCCGGGCGGCAGGCCCTTCGGGTTTGTTTACATCACCGTAACAGGAGGGCTCTTTTTCTCTCATAAATCCTTCCGGCAAAGGCGGCGGGGAAGGGGTGATGGGCGGTATCTCCCGGACTTCTTCCCGGAAAGGGAGGGGGGGGAGCGGGGAAACAGGCCGGTTTCCCGGCAGGGAGGTACAGATTTGTACCGATATTGAACCATGCGGTACAAAATTGTGCCTAATCTCCTCTGCCGGCATAAGAGGAGGAAACTGGTTGACAGACCCTCCCCGGCGTATACGGTTTCCGGGTATGACGATCTCTTCCCTGGGAAAAAAAACGGCGCTACTGCTGGGATGGACGGCGGCCCTCCTCTTTTCCGTCTCCCTGAACCTGGTGGTCCTCTACGCCTTCCTGCCGCCGCCGGTCACCCCGCTGATGCTTCGGCGCGCCCGGGAGGGGGTGCGGAAAATCGAATACCGCTGGGTGCCCCTCTCCCGGATATCGCCGTACATGGTCCGGGCGGCGCGGGCCGCGGAGGACAAACATTTCTGGGAGCACCAGGGGTTCGACCTGGAGGCGATGAGGATGGCCTGGGAGCACAACCGGGCCCTCGCGGGGGGACCGGCCCGGGGCGGGAGCACCATCACCCAGCAGACCTGTAAAAACCTCTTCCTCTGGCCGGACCGCTCGTACCTCCGGAAGTCCCTGGAGCTCTATTTCACCCTGCTGGTGGAAACGGTCTGGACGAAGAGGCGCATCATGGAGGTCTATCTGAATGTCGTGGAAACCGGCGACGGGATCTTCGGCGTGGAGGCGGCCTCCCTGCGTTATTACCGCAAACACGCCCGGGACCTTGCCCTGGAGGAGGCGGCGATGATCGCCGTCATCCTGCCCAACCCCCGGCGCCTGGACCCCCTTAAGCCTGGCGAGGAGCTTCTGCGCCGCTATTGGCGCCTCTGCCGCATCTTACGGGAGGAGGAGATACCGGCCCATAAATAAGGCGGCTTCTGCAGAAAAGGAATTGACAACCCTCCGTGAATATGTACCTTTAGTTCATGTTACTTCCCACCCCGGCTTCCATCCCCTCAGGACGATGGGTTCCCATTTGAGGGGACAGGTGCAGCCTGCCGGGGAGAAAACAGATTACGAAACAAAAACATAATAGGGATTCCTGATGCCTGTACGCCGTCATCCCGGGGCTGTGGAATCCCCTCCAGGAGGATGGTCATGACGGAAGCGAGTATACAGGCTTTGAAAAATCTCCGCAAGCTGGACACCTTCGAGTGGTACCTGGTGCCGCTGCTGGCCTTTGTGATTTTCGCCTATTCCCTGGAGGCCCGCCGGGGGGAGTGGGGCCGGGTGCTCACGGGGATCGGCTTTTTCGCCGGGGAGCTCATATGGGAGATGTTCAACGCCCTTATATTGAAGTTTTCAGGCTATTCCGCCCTCTGGACGGTTTCCGGCAAGAGCGTCTATCTCCTCTTCGTGGGGCTCAACATCGAGATCGCCCTGATGTTCGCCCTGGCGCCGCTGGCCCTCTTCAACTTTCTCCCGGAGGACCGTAACCAGAAGATCCTGGGGGTCAGCAACCGCATCCTCATCCCCGTGCTCTTCGGACTCTTCTGCGTTTTCGTGGAGGTTCTTCTCAATCAATGGGGCGCCCTGACCTGGGCCTACCGCTGGTGGAGCTTCCCGCACGTATGGCTGATCATCACGGTCTACGTCACCCCCTTCCTCCTCATCGTCCGCTATCAGGACCGGGTTTCCCTCAAGGCCAAGAAATGGGGGGCTCTTCTCTGTGCGGCCTCGGCCCTGGTTCTCTACCTTCTCCTGGTGCCGGTGCTGGGTTGGATTTGACATAATCGCGGGGGCGTGCTATAAAGGGCTGTTGATGGGGGATGATGACGTCCCCTCAAATCCTTTCATCCCGGGAGGCCCCCATGACGGACAATCTCTTCCTGGTCTCGGCTGTTTTCGGGGCCCTGCTCATCCTGCTGGGACTTCCCCTGGCGCTGGGTAAGGTGAGGCCCAACCGCTTCTACGGCTTCCGCACCCTCAAAACCCTTTCCGAAGAGCGGTACTGGTATTCCGCCAACCGGTATGCCGGCCGGGCCGTAACGGCGGCGGGGCTGGCGACCCTGCTGCCCAGCCTGATTTTCCTCTTTGTCGAGCTTCCCCTGGGGGAGGCGCTGACGATACTCCTCTTCTTCACCGTCGATTTTGTCCCTGTGCTGGCGGCCGGCGCCGCCTCCTTCCTCCATTTGGAACGGCTCAAGTAATACCCTACCTTCCCCCTTCCGGTCCCCGTTGATGGGTCCTCCTGTTTTCAGGGATTGCCGGGAACGGGAGGATGGCGGGGTTTCCCTTGCCTATATTGATGAAGATATTCCTGATGCAAAGAGGAGGCCATGTATGGCAATGGAAGCGGGTAGCTGGATGTATCAGACGTATTACGGGATCATACTTCTGTTTTATTTGGCCGGCAGCGTCTTTCTGCGGGAGGTACAATTTCGTTCCCATCCCGAAAAGAATGAAATGGGCACGGTCAGCGCCCTGATCACCCTGGGGCTTGTTGGGCTGGGTCTGGGAGGGGCGGTCGGTTTTGCCCTCTATCCCTGCGGTTCCGGCATGTTCGGCTGTCTGGCCAAGCTGATAGGAATCTTCCTCGGAGGACCTCTGGGGCTTATTTTGGGACTGGCCGGGGGGTATCGGGCGCGGGAAACCTTCAAGACCTATCGTCTCTTCTACTATTCCGCCCCGGTGCTGGTTCTGACGCTGATCTGCTGGTTGTTTTGGATTTTCAGGGATATGGGGGAGTAATCCGCCCCTGAATATTTTTTTACGAATAATAAAAAAATTGATGCTTTTTGGGAAAGGTTTTCCCTATTCTGGGGTCTAATAAGGAAAATCTCCTGACAGGAGGAGGGGGCGCCGTGCCGGAGTCCGCTCCTTTTGTGCTTAAGGGAAAATCCAAAACCGGAGGGATGGGGACGGTATGTCGATGCGGTACGGGCTTTTAGGGGGCATGATTCTGCTCTCCCTGTTTTCCAGAGGAGCCCTTTACGGGGAGCGCTCCTATACATGGAAGGAATGTGTCGAGCTGACCGAACGCTCGCAACCGGACCTGGTGGCGGCGCGGGAAAAGGTCCTCCAGGCCAAGGCCGCCGTCGGGGTGGCACGGAGCGGGTACCTTCCCCAGGTCGATGCCGTGGCCGGGGTGAGCCGGTCCAGAAAGGAGTTCAGCGAACCCTATTCCGGTTCTAAGACGGCGGATACCTATTCCTACGGCGTCAAAGGGCGTCAGCTCCTTTTCGACGGAATGAAATCGGTCTATGACATCAAGGCAGCGGGCAAGAATCTCGAGGAGGCGGAGTACCAGTTCCAGGTCGTTTCCGCGGCGGTGCGCCTCAGCCTCCGGCAGGCCTTCGTGCAGCTGTTGAAGACCCAGGAGACGGTCAAGATCACCAAGGAGATAGCCGACCGCCGTAAGAGGAATCTGCAGCTCGTACGGATGCGCTACCGGGCAGGCCGGGAGCACAAGGGGGCGCTGATGACGGCCCAGGCGAGCCTGGGACAGGCGGATTACGAACACGCCCAGGCCCTGCGCAACCGGGACCTGGCCCAGCGTCAGTTGGTCAAGGAGATGGGTCTCCGTTACCAGGAGGCCTTTTCCGTAACCGGAGAGTTTACCGTGGAAGTGGCCCAGAGAGAGAAGCCGGATTTCGACAGGATGGTGGAAAGAAATCCCAATCTGCAGAGGGCCATCAAGCAGCGGGAGGCGGCGGAGTATGCCGCCAAAGCGGCCCGGTCCGGCTGGTATCCCACCATCGATGCCTACGGGAGCGCCGGGAAGACGGGACCCAACTTTCCCCCCGCCAATACCGAGTGGGCCGTGGGCCTGGAGATGACCTATCCCCTCTTTCAGGGAGGGGCCACTCACTACGGATCGGCCAAGGCGGAGGCGCAGATGCGGCAGTTGAAGGCCGAGGTAATCAGCGCCCGGGCAGGGGTTCTCATCGCCCTGGAACAGAAGTGGATCAACCTGCAGAATGAGATCGACCGCGTGAAGGTGCAGTATCAGTACCTTCAGGCCGCTGAGGAACGGTCGAGAATAGCCGAGGCGCAGTACAACGTCGGCTTCATCCTTTTCGATAACTGGATCATCATCGAGGACGCCCTGGCCAATGCCAAGAAGAGCTATCTGGAGGCCAAGGCGGGGGCCCTCGTGGCGGAGGCGGAATGGCTGCAGGCCAAAGGGGAGACTTTGAGCTATGATAAATAACCGGAAGAAGAAATGGTACATTGCGGCAGGGCTGCTCCTGATACCGGCGGCCTTCCTGATATTCAGGGGGAGGGGGGGCAACAGGGCCGTTGCCCCGGCGCGGATTTTCCATGCGGAATACGGGACCCTGCAGACCTTCGTGACCACCACCGGGACCGTCCAGCCGCGCAACCGCCTGGAGATCAAACCCCCCGTCAACGGCAGGATCGAGAAGATCCTGGTGCGGGAGGGACAGCGGGTGCACCGGGGACAGATCCTCGCATGGATGAGCTCCACAGAGCGGGCCGCCCTCATGGATGCCGCCCGCATGGATGGGAAGGGATCACAGAAATACTGGGAGGATGCCTATAAACCCATCCCCCTGATTGCCCCCATCGACGGGATGGTGATCGTCCGTTCCGTGGAACCGGGACAGACCATCGTCACCACGGCGGCGGTCCTGGTGCTCTCCGACCGCCTCATCATCAAGGCGGACGTGGACGAGACGGATATCGGCCGCGTGAAGATCGGCCAGAGGGTCTCCATAAGCCTGGACGCCCATCCCGAGGTGAAGGAAAACGGGAAGGTCAGCCACATCTCCTACGAATCCAAGACCATCAACAATGTGACCATGTACGAGGTGGAAATCATCCCCGACCGCATCACTGAATTCTTCCGGTCGGGCATGAGCGCCAATATCAGCATCATCGAAAATTTCCGGGAGAATGTTCTCCTCGTGCCGGTGGGGGTGCTTGTTTCCGAAAGGCAGAAGACCTTCGTGCTGGTGAGCAGAGGTGCCGACAGGGAGCCGGAAAAGCGGATGATTACCACAGGCCTCGTTAACGATCAAAGCGTAGAGGTGCTTTCCGGTATCACCGAAAAAGACCCCCTTGTAATGCCCTCTGCGAAGACGTTGCCGTCCAGCGCCCCTTCCGGCGGCGGCAATCCCTTCATGCCCAAGCGTCCGGGGAGGAAATAGGTCCCGGGATGATTGAACTTCGCAACGTTTCCAAGGTATACACCATGGGGAAGGTTGAGGTCCGGGCCCTCAACGATGTCTCCCTCCGCATCGATGAGGGGGAGTTCGTAGCCATCATGGGCCCCTCGGGCTCGGGAAAATCCACGCTGCTAAACATCCTGGGATTCCTGGACAACCCGGATTCCGGCACCTTCAGCCTGCTGGGCAAGGACATCACCAAGCTTGAGGATGATGAGCTTTCGGTTCTGCGGAATCACGTTGCGGGATTCGTCTTTCAGCAGTTCTACCTCCTCTCCCGCATGAGCGCCCTGCAGAACGCCGAGCTTCCCCTCGTCTACGCCGGCAAGCGGGACATGAGGGAAAAAGCGGAGCTTCGCCTGGGCGACGTGGGCCTCTCCCACAGGGTAACACCCTATCCCAACGAGATGTCCGGCGGCGAACAGCAGCGGGTGGCCATCGCCCGATCCATGGTCAACGATCCCCTGCTCATCTTTGCCGACGAGCCCACGGGCAACCTGGACACGAAGAGCGAGGAGGAGATCATCGCC
>CALCJG010000312.1 GCA_937967705.1 uncultured Spirochaetia bacterium | reverse complement strand
GGGGTTTCTCGCCCATCACGAGGCGCGCCTTGCGGCCTATACGGATAACATGCGGAAGGCCGCTTCCGAAGGGGAGCGCAAAAAGCTATGGGAGGCCTTTACCCGGGATCTGACCGACATGGAAAAGGAATGGGAGGACCGGATGAGCCCCAGGGCCTCGGACAAACAGCAAAAACAGTTCAAGGCCCTCAAAAGGCGCTGTGTGGGGGAGGGGGTAAAATCCTTCCTGTATTGAAAGAGGGGTGATGCCGTGCTTCCTTCGGATGAAACGGTCCCTCAGAAACCCTTCCTCCGGGTATCGTCCAACCGCCCGGCTATGACCGCCCGGGCCTCTTCGTAGCACTCCCGGGAGCCCTTTCCCGGACAGCTCAGCATCGCCTCGGAAAACCAGATCTCCGAAGGGGTCTTGCAGAAGAGGGTCAGACGGCTGATGGGGGCGGCGCGGGGGGCCGGGGGTGCGGTAATCTCCACGGCGCTCTCCACCTCCTGCCAGGGAATGCGGTAGTCGTGGCGCCGGGTGCGGTAGCGCAGGCCGTCCCCGTCGAAGGCCAGGGAGCGCGGCCTGTCCAGAGACTCCCGCAGCAGGGAAATAACAAACCAGATCCAGCCGGCAATGAAAAGGCCGATGACCGTCAGGCCCGCCACGACGCCCAGGGGCTGTATGATGATGATGACGAAAAGGGCCCCGATGACCGTATAGATAATGAACATCGGCACGCGGCTGGCCCCCCGCATTTTATATTCCCGGTATTCCATGGGTTCTCTTTTCCTCCCTTTTTCTTCCTAACAGGGGGGTGATGGGCGGCCTTTGTCAAGCCTCTTTCAGAGAGGGGGGTATTCCCGTTACCGGGGGGCCACGAAGATGCCGGTGGCGTCGGCGGCGGTGCTGGGGCCTTCGAGGTCAATGCGTTTCCCGTCCCGCCAGTAGCAGGGGACGTAGGGACCGCTGCCGTATCTGCCGCTGACAAAGACGGAGCCCCCGATTACCCGGATGGCGGTGGCGTAGGATATTCCGGGAGCGGGCAGAAGCACCCTGCCGGCGGCGTTGTTGATCCAGTAGCAGGCCTGGTTGTTTTCCTCGCTGGCCACGTAGACATCCCCTTTGTAGATGTGCAGACCCAGGGTGTGGGCGGCGCTGTTTTGACTGGCCGAGGTCAGCAGTACGGGGCCGTTGTCCCCGGTCCAGTAGGATACGTTTCTGGGCCCTCCCCCGGTCCTTCCGGCTATGCAGCGGGTTTCCCCGGAAAAGCGTATTCGGGAGGCCTGGTAGAGGCTGCTTCCCGGCAGGAATGCGGGCGGACCCCCGTTTATGTGATAGTTGATGCCCCCCGAGGTGCTGCGGAAGGTGGTGGCATAGACGTTGCCGTTATGCATGATGATCGAGTGCCCGCTTGACGAGCCCATCTCCCCCCAGGTCAGGTCTATAAACTGCCCGTTGTCCCAGTAAAAGGCCTGGGTGTCCTGGGCAACGACGAGCACGCGGCCCGGCCCGGCGTAGAGGGATGAGGGTATTCCGTTCCCCAGTGAGGTCATGATCTGACCGTTTTTCCAGGCCAGGACCCAATAGGGCGGGGCCCCGGTAAAATAGTATCCTGCAACAATAACATCACCCTCCAGGACGGATAGATCCACGGCCCGGGAATAACTGATCGCTCCGGGAGACGGCAGGTCCACCCGGGTGATGCTCTCCCCGTCGTCCTTCCAGTAGCAGGCCACGTCGTTGTAATGACCGGATATGTAGATGATGCTTTTCCCCGTGTCGTCCAAACGCCCGTCTCCTCCCGAGCAGGCAATCAGGGACCCCAGGAGGGTTAAAAGGAGCAGGAGGGCCGGGGGGGCGATGCATCTGAACACGCTGTTTCTCCGCAGGGGGATTGTCTGAAAATGCGTCAGAGATGAATATATCACATTCCCTGGAAATTCAAAATTTCTTCACGTCTTTTTGCGTTGGGGTGATGGGCGGTGTTCGTCAGGTCCCCTTCCGGGAGCCGGACGCTCCCCCTACCGGGGGGCCACGAAGACGCCGGTGGTGTCGGCGGCGGCGCTGGGGGCGTCGAGGTCGATGCGCTTTTCGTCCCGCCAGTAGCAGGGGATGGTGCTGACGGTGACATAGCTGCCGCTGGCAAAGATCGTGCCTCCGGTCACCCGGATGGCGGTGGCGCGGGAGTTTCCGGGGGCGGGGAGCAGGACCTTGCCTGCGGCGTTGTTGATCCAGTAGCAGGCCTGGTTATATTCCTCCTTGGCCACGTAAACGTCCCCCTTGTAGACGTGCAGTCCGAAAGGGAGGGCGGCGGAGGTGTTGCTGTTATTGGTCAGTATGTTGGGGCCGTTGTCCCCCACCCAATAGGCAATCCAATTACTGGCCATATTGGTTATGCCGGCGGTATAACGAATCCCTCCGTAAAACCAGGTACGGGACATGTTGGAATATGAACTGCTGTTGATAAGAGGTCCCGATAGGCTGCCGTTGGTGTAGAAGTAAATGCCGTTTCCTACATATGTTTTCGTCATATGGACATTGTTGTTTTCAAGGAAGATGGAATTGATGGAGGTGTTCATGGCTGCATCGACCAATACATAAATACCGTTGTCCCAGTAGCAGGCATAACCGCTCTTGTAGCCCCCAATCAGCACGCGGCCTTCGGTAACAAAGAGCGTATTGGTGCTACCCAGCGTCATTGTTGTGATCTGTCCGTTTTTCCAGAAACAGGCGTTGGGATTGCCTCCCGTGTAATACCCCGATACATAAACATCACCGTTATAGACAGTGATGGCACTGGCCCTGGAGTAGGGGTCCGAAACGGGATTGGACAGGTCCACCCGGGTGATGCTCTCGCCGTCGTCCTTCCAGTAGCAGGCCCTGTCGTTGTAATGCCCGGAGATGTAGACGATATACTTTCCCGCATCGTCCAGTCGTCCGTCGCCGACGGAGCAGGCCGTCAGGGACGCGAGGAAGGTTATGAAAAGCGCAAGGACACAGCGTGTAATGTAACTATGCACGATTTTTCTCCGATGTCGGCCCGGGTTGATGGAAAAGGTCAAATTCGAATTTAGCTGGATTATTTGTATGGCCCGGATATTGGCAAGTTTATTTTAGGAATTTTTTCCGACACGAACCGGAGCGTAGCCGGTTAGCGGGGGGAAGCGGGGATTTCAGCCCTGACCGGGGAACGGTCCTCCCGCATCGCTTCTCTTCCCATTTCCACTTGACATTTCCCCCGGCCGGGAGTCAAATAGAGGCGGTTTGCGCGCGGCATCCGGTATGCGAAATTCCCGGGGGTGATGGCCCATGAAGAGAGCGTTTCCGCAATTACTGACCCTGTTTCTCCTGGGAGCGGTATTGGCCGCCTGCGGGAGAAAAGTTCCCTCCGACGAGATCCGCATCGGGGGGATCTTCGACCTGACCGGTCCCACCTCCGAGGCGGGGCACGCCTACGCCGAGGGCGTGCGGCGCTACGTCCAGTACGTCAACGGGAAGGGGGGGATAAACGGCCGCAGGGTCCGGCTCATCGATGTCGACACGGGTTACATCATCAGCCGCGACCTGGAGGCCTACCGCCGCCTGGTGGAAAAGGAGAAGGTGCATCTCATCATCGGCTGGAGCACCGGGGCCACGGAAAAACTCGTCCCCTCGGTCGCCCGGGACCGGGTTCCCTTTACGGGGGTCTCCTTTTCCCGGAAACTGGCGGACGTAAAGACGGCGCCCTATAATTTCCTCACCTGCCTCACCTATTCCGATCAGATGCGAATCGCCCTGAAATACGCCCTGAGCCGCTGGAGGGACAAGACCCGCAAACCCAGGGTGGCCTTCCTCTTCAACGACAAGGAGTACGGCCGGGCGCCGCTTCCCGCCGGCCGGGACTTCGCGGCCAAAAACGGCATGGAGGTGGTGGCGGAGGAGGTGGTCTCCCTGGACGCCCGGGACGCCGTGGATCAGCTGCGCCGCGTCAAGGCGGCGGGGGCGGATTTTGCCGTCATCCAGGAGACCACGCTTCCCACCTCGGTCATCCTGCGCGACGCGGCGGCTCTGAAGATGAAGACGCAGTTCATCGGTCTCGTCTGGAGCTGCGACGAGAAGCTCATCGCCCTGGCGGGTAAAAGCGCCGAGGGCTTTGCGGGCACCACGCCGCAGATATACAGCGACCTCTCCCTGCCTGGGGTCAGGCGGATCATGGATTTCAACCGCTCCCGGGGGATCAGCTTCGAGGGGGTGATGCTCTTCTACATACACGGCTGGATCACCGCGGAGCTGATGCTGGAGGGGGTCCGCCGTGCGGGAGACGATCTCTCCGGTCCCTCCCTCAAGCGGGGCCTGGAGAGCATACGGGACTACGACACCGGGGGAATCACCGCCCCCTATTCCTTTTCCCCGGATAACCACGTGGGACTCGACCGCCTCAAAATGGGGCAGGTAAAAAACGGGCGCTGGCGAAGCGTGACCGGTTTCCTTACGGCGCATTGAGGCAGCTCCGTGAAGATCCCCTTCCATCGCTCCCTTGAGGGCAAGATCACCGGCGGGGTGCTCCTCCTGGTCCTGGCGGTTGCCGTGGTGGGCGCCGTCTCCTATTATCAGCTGAAGACCATCGAGGGCAATTCCCGGCGGCTCATGGAGCAGGACAAGGCCCGCTGCCTGGTCAAGGATATCATCATCAAGAACATCAACGTCAACGGATTTGTGGAGGAATACCTGGCCGCAGGCAGCCGGACGCGCCGGGCCTCCCTGCGGATCATCATTGCCGACGAACTCCGCATTATGAGGGAGTTCATACGCCAGTCGGGGGACCGAAACCTGGACGAGCGGGAGCGCCGGGTCCTGGGGGCCCTCGGGGAGACCTTCCGGCGCTACGAACATGAGACCCTGCGTCTTCTGGATCGGCGCTCCGGGAGTGAGGAGTATCGGTACTTGAACAACCGGCTCCTCACGCAGACCCTGCAGTTCGACCGGATCGAAACGGAGCTGATGTATCAGTTCTGGGACAGCACCCGGGGTCGTGTCCGGCTCATCGAGAGAAATTTCTACATCTTTATGCTGATCGCCCTGGTGCTGGGCCTGGCGTTGCGCTTCTTCAACCGGCACTTCATCATCCGACCGCTGACGCTACTCGCCGGGGTTCTGGAGCGGTTCGGAGGGGGGGACTTTCAAGTGCGGGCCCCGGAGGACAGGAGGGATGAGCTGGGATTCCTGGCCCGGCGTTTCAACGTCATGCTCGACCAGATCAAAGACGATGCCGAAATCCTCCGGGAGGCCAACCGGGGACTGGAGAGCCGCAACGAGGAGACGGCCCGGACGAGGCTCTATCTCCAGAACATCATCGACTCCATGCCCTCCCTTCTGGTGGGGGTAGACCCGGAGGGCGTGGTGACCCACTGGAACCTGGCGGCGGAGCGGTATACCGGCGTCTCCCGGGAGGGGGCCCTGGGCCGTCCGGTCTGGGAGGTCTTTCCGGGCATGGAGACCTTTCACGAAAAAATCAGCGCGGCCATGCGGGACCGGGCCCCCCTGAAGGAGGAGCGCGTGGCCGGAAGGGCGGAGGGGGATACGGTCTATCACGATTACATGATCTATCCCCTGGTGGCCAACGGCGTGGAGGGGGCCGTCATCCGGGTGGATGACGTGTCCGCCCGGGTCCGGATGGAGGAGATGATGGTGCATACCGCCAAGATGATTTCCGTGGGGGGGCTGGGCGCGGGGATGGCCCATGAGATCAACAATCCGCTGGGGGGGATCATGATGGGGGCCACCAACGTGATGCGGCGCGTCTCGCCGGAGGTGCCCCGGAACCATGAGGTGGCCGACGAGCTGGGAATCCCCCTGGAGAAGGTGCAGGCGTACATGGAAAAAAGGGAGATACTCAAGCTCCTGGGAGGCATAGTGGCCATGGGGGAGCGGGCCGCCAGGATCGTGCGGGACATGCTCTCCTTCAGCCGGCGCAGCGAATCCCGCAAGGTGCCCTCCCGGATGCCGGAGCTCATTGACCGGACCGTGGAGCTGGCCTCCCACGACTATGACCTGCGCAAGCGCTACGACTTCCGCCATATCGAGATAGTCCGGGAGTACGAGCCCGGCCTGCCGCCGGTCCCCTGCGTTCCCACGGAGATCGAGCAGGTGCTCCTCAACCTCCTCAAGAACGCCGCCCAGGCGATGGCGGAAAAGAGCTACGGTGAGGAGCGGCCGCGGATCACCCTCAGGGCCCTGAGGGACGATGAGGCGGTCCTCGTGGCGGTGGAGGACAACGGGCCCGGCATGGAGGAGGGGGTTTACCGGCACATCTTCGAGCCCTTCTACACCACCAAGACCGTGGGAATGGGTACGGGACTGGGGCTCTCGGTCTCCTATTTCATCATCACCAGCAATCACGGCGGCACCATCCGGGCGGAATCGGAGCCGGGCAGGGGTTCGCGTTTTCTTCTCCGCCTCCCCCTGGGCGCCGGAAAATAATTTTGACAGCCCCTCGGGAGCGGGGGTATACTGTTCCTGCGGGTTGTGCCTCTCCTCCCGGCGGGGAGAGTAACGAATCATACATCATGGCTTTATACCGTAAAATTTAAGTCCACGAGACCGGAGGAACAAATCATGAAGAAACTGTTCGTTCTCTGCTTCGCCCTCATCGCCGCTGCGGGTATCGCCCTGCCGGCTCACGCCCAGATGCTTTCCGGCGACATCGTCTTCCTCAAGGCCGGCTACATACCGGTTTCTGAAACCGCCTTCAAGAACGGGCTGAGCTACACCCGGGGGACCAGCACCTCCTATGACAGCGGCATCACCCTCACCGACGTGACCCAGAAGGGATGGGCCCTGCAGGGGGAGTACAACCTGAACATTCATCAGAACGTATGGATCGGTTTCGGCCTCGAGTATCAGCGCCTCAAAACCGATGAGATCGTCATCACCTATTCCCTGCCGGGCTACAGCCGGGATACCATCTCCGCGGTAACCAATCAGTACGTTCAGCCCATGGTCTCCCTCAAATTCGTGGCGGTGGGCGGCCTCTACATCGGAGGAGGCTTTTCGGTCAAGTATCTGATGTCCTCCACCAAGGTGACCAATCCCGAGGACGCGGCGGAGAGCTATGAGTGGAAGTCCGAGGCGGACCTCTGGGCCAATGCCGTGATGGGCTACTTCTTTCCCGTTTCCGAGGGCGTCTATCTGAACCTTGAGGGGCGCTTCGGTTACAGCCTCACAAACAATCAGTTCAAGAAGATCGAGGGGGTGGACGGCTCCGGGAGCTACACCATAGGCCTCTGTCCCAAGCGCACCTACGACATCGCCTTCTATGCCGGTTTCGGGTTCCGCACCCGCATGGGTGAATTCTGATCCGGAATGGGCAGGGGGTGATGTGTCTGCGGGGGGCGTTTCTTCTGATCCTGGCGGGGCTCGTCTCCTGCGCCTCCTCGCGCGCCTTTGACTGTCCCTACGATAAAACCCTGCAGAGCCTGCGGCGCATGTACCGCCCGGAAAACTTCGCCCGGCGGCATCCCCTGAAGGGGGGGGAAAAGGAGCGCCGGCGCCGGGAGATCCTCGCCCGGGAGGGGATCATCGTTCCCAACCTTCCGGTGCTGCGGATCAAGGGGATAGGCTTCTGGGACCCCCTCATCCGCTGGGAGGAAAAGATCCCGGGGCGGGAGAGCGTCCTCCGGGTGGACAGTCGCTTCAAACCGATGGGTTACACCCTGGATCTGGAGCTGCTCCGGCGCAAAGGGGGGACCCTGGTGCGCGTGAGGCATCGGGACTCCGGGTGCCTCTACGATTCGCGCAACAGCGAGGAGGAGGCAAAGCGGCTGGAGGAGATAGACCGCCAGCTGAAGCGCGACTGCCCTTAGGAAAAATCCCTTTGGGCGGTCCTCAACCGTTAAGTTTAAAATCAATAACAGGAGTCATATCCATGAAACTGATCGGTCGTTTCGCCCTGGTCCTCATATGGCTATGGGTGTCGGGTTTTCTGTCCTGCTCCCGTTCCGACGGGGCCGAGCTCGTCCGGGCGAAAATCCGGGCGGGG
>CALCJG010000311.1 GCA_937967705.1 uncultured Spirochaetia bacterium | reverse complement strand
AGCCCATTCCGAGGTCTTGTTGCTGTAAGTCCCCGAGAGCCGGTAAAGGGGCGTCTGGAAGTAGAGCCCCAGTGTGTGGTTTACCGTGGGCTTGATCTGCATTCCCACCCCTCCGTGCAGGGTGTACTCCTTGGAGTCGTCCCGCTCGTAAGTGCTCATGTAGGATTTATCAGACCCGTCATCCACATAGAATCGGTCATGGGATTCGTTGACGAACTTCCAGAACCCGAGCCCCGCGGAGACGCCGATGTTCAACCAGTCGGTCACGCCGACGCCGTAGCCGACCATGGCGGTGTAGAACTTCTCGTTGATGTAGGTGTTGTACTGGTTTTTCGTTTCATAGACCGGTCCGTCCACCTCGCTGTCGATCTTGCCCGTCAGGTTGGTCTGGAAGGGGACGAAGATCCCGAAGGCCAGGGCCTGCTTGTCGCCGATGTTGAAGCCGAAGGCCACCGTGTTGGCCACGATGGAGACGTCCTTGACCGTCAGGTCCGCCGACTGATATTCCCCCGACTTGTTTTCAAACTCCTCGTAGCCCGCCGTGGTCTTGTTGAAGTAGTTGTACGAATTGCCCGAGACATTGAGGCTGGAATGCTTGATGTTGGCCAGCCCCGAGGGATTGTACCAGAGGGCGGTGCTGTCGTTGGCCAGGGCCGCGTAGGCGCCGCCCATCCCCGCCGCCCGGTCGCCGATCAGGTACTGGTAGTTGTTGTAAAAGGCTGAGGCGGAACGGGAGGAAAACAGAAGTAACAGAACGCAGAGAAGGATGCCGCTGAGTTTAAGAGGTTTCATGAAAGTTCTCTCCTTGGACAGGTTAAACGCCAAACTGCATGATCTGTTCGCCTCATCGCCGGAGAGACCCTTGCCGGTGCTTGGCGCCAGGAGCTCAGTTTGGCTCCTTTATAAAGGGCCTGTAAAAAAAAGAAAGCAAAAATTAGGGGGGTGATGAGTTTCCGTGGAATGACTTTTTCTGCATTAAGGAAGGTTTATTGCGTTGAAATAACTTCGATAAAACCCCCTGTCTCTGGTAAGAAACCGATCGGCCTGAGTTTGGGCAAAGGCACCGATGAGGAAATCCGTAATAATTCTCTCGCGGCTTTTATTTTTCTTTCTATAAGCAAGCCAGGTGCGACCCGCGAGGTAGCAGGTTTCCTTATTAATGGGAACTATCTCGATTCCCAGTTTTGTCAGAGAAGTATCCAGCAGGGTTTGGTCATCGAATTGGGGGGACAGCTCGGCGTAGACCTCGCCACAGATAATCAGCGCTCCCTTCTCATAGGATTTCTCCAGAAGTTTCAGGGAATTCTCTCCATGGACAGGGTCCGGAAGAAAGATATCCAGCAATATGTTTGTGTCAACGGCCGTTATCATTCATCTTCCCCTGATATCATCAAGATATTCGTCACTGTTTGTATTTTTTTGCAATATGCCGAAGACTTCCCGAAAAGCGCCGGTTTTGGGGCTTCTTTTGACTATGAGTATACCCTCTTCCAGGGGAACGAGCTCCACTTCGGCATGCTGCTTTAATCCGTATCTGTCCCTCAGTTTTTTGGGGATGGTGATCTGTCCCCGTTCCATGATTTTCATATTTTTTAATCCCATTTTCATATTTAATAAGTCATACTAATATAATCATTATTACTCCGGGGGGTCAATGAAATTTTACGGGAAATCCCCTGGTGCCGCTCCTGAAGGCGGGGCGATTCAAGAGGACGTTTCTATGCAATCGTGGAAATCGCATATATCAGCAGGGAAGAGTATGATGCTGTCGGGCCATCCGGCCGGTACTGTCACGTCCATGGCCTGGTCACAGATGACCCATCCTCACCACAAATACTGCCCCGTGGCGGCGTTGTAAAAGGTCACGGAGCTTCCGCCGTAGTTGGTTATGTAGAGGATGTTGGCGCCTGGGTGAACCGCCACGCCCACGGGTTGTGTTCCCGTTGAGAAACTCGATGCCCCCAGGGTGCCGTTGACGTAAGCCCCGGTGGTGGCATTGAAGAAGGTTACCGTGTTGGAGGCGTTGTTGGTCACATAGAGGATGTTGGCGCCTATATGAACCGCTGCTCCGTAGGGAAATGATCCAGTTGAATAAGTTCCCAAACTTGCTCCTGTAGTTGCATTGAAGAAGGATACTGAGTTTGCTGTGAAATGATTTACTACATATACGATATTCGCAGTGGGATTTACCGCTACTCCATAAGGTTCATTCCCAGTTGAATAGCTTCCGAGATTTGCTCCAGTGGTGGCATTGAAGTATCTTACCGAATCGGAATCGGCGTTTGCCACATACAATCTATTTACACTGGGATTAACAGCAACACCGGTAGGAAATGATCCTGTAGCATAGGTTCCCAGGCTGGCTCCTGTAGTGGCGTTGAAATAATTAACCGTATTTGATCCCCTGTTAATAACATATACGATGTTTGCGCCCGGGTTGACTGCCCCGCCATATGGGT
>CALCJG010000310.1 GCA_937967705.1 uncultured Spirochaetia bacterium | reverse complement strand
CACGGCATCACCCCTTACCCAGGGCGCCTGTGCCGTTATGCTTATGAGCCGAAAAAAGGCCGATGAGCTGGGACTTTCCTACACCCATAAATACAGCGCCGGGACGCTGGCCGGCTGTGACCCCACGGTGATGGGTATAGGACCCATCCCCGCCATCAAGAAGCTTTTATCGCGCACGAAGCTGAGCCCCGCCGACATCGGACCCATCGAACTCAACGAGGCCTTTGCCAGCCAGTCCCTGGCCTGCATCCGTGAGCTGGGTCTCGACAAGGCTAACGCTCCCTTCGACAGGGTCAACGTCTGGGGCGGGGCCATAGCCCTGGGGCATCCCCTGGGGCAGTCGGGGGCCCGCATCGTCGTGACCCTCCTCAACGTGATGAAAACGGATTTTGCCGATGCCAGGTACGGCATGGCCTCACTCTGCGGGGCCTTCGGCAATGCCGGCGCCCTTATCGTGGAAAAGGTTGACTGACGAATCCCTCTGTGAGAAAGTGATCCCCGGGCGGGAACGGGAGTCTGTGTTCGCGCCGCCCGGGATCAATTCCAAGTGTGAGGGAGATCAGTATCATGACGCGAAGTCTCTCTGCGGCGGTCATGGCCGCCTTGCTCCTCCTCTCTGCTCTCTCCCAACTTAGTGCCGAAACGAATAAAAAAGCCTTTGCCGACCACCACTCCCTGGCGGGAGAGTGGCGGATAACCATGGAGGACCGGAGGGAGTTTTCCTCTCCCGGATGGGATGATTCGCAATGGGATCGCATCCCGCTGCCCGGGAGTTTTGCAGGCTACGCCCTGAAAAAGACCGGCAAACCCTACAGTGTGGTCTGGCTCCGCAAAGAAGTAGTCCTTCCTGAGGGCATGAGGGGGGTGGAGGCGATGGGGCTCATTCTGGGACGGATCGCCAATGCCGATGAGACCTACTTTAACGGGGAGCGAATCGGCGGGATGGGCGGCTTCCCTCCTGATGAGAAATCGCTCTGGAACCATCCGCGGCATTATCTGGTGCCGGGGTGCCTGATCCGCCCGGGGGGGCGCAACGTCATCGCCATACGGGTGTCGCATTACGTTTTCGGCGAGGTGCTGGGCACCCTGGCCCTGACGGGCCTGGGGGAGTGGGAGCGGGACCGGGTTTTTCAGAACCTCCTAAGGATTCAGTCCGGCTACATCATCATCGCCATGGGAGTGCCCTTTTTCATAATCTTCCTGGTCTTCTTCATCACCCGCCGGGAGGAGGAGTACCTCTATTACTGTCTTCAGCTCTTCTTCGGCTTCTTCATTATCCTGGAGCTCTGCAGTTACTGGGATCTCTTCGGCGGCAGCCTGATGCGCCTGGGGGTGCTCGGTTTTTCCTGGGCGGCCCTCAACGTGGCGCATCCCATTTTCCTCCATCGCATCTACCGGCTGCAGAGGCCGAAAACGGAGATCCTCCTCTGGGGTTACCTGGTTCTGATGACGGGTCTTCTGCTTTCCGTGCGGGGCAGACCCGGGGATATCGTGCAGGCGATAATGCTAATCCTTCTTACGATCGGTATAGGTTTCTACAATCTCTCCTGTCATTTCGTCGCGCTGCACAAGAAGAGCCCCTACGCCCGCATCTTTAGCTTTTTCGGGGTCGTGGTCATCCTCGGGGCCCTGCATGACGGGCTGGTCTATCTGGGGAAGTTCATGGATTCCAACGTAATCCTCTTCGGTTATTCATTCCGGGATATCATGATCTTTCCCTATGCGGCGGCCATGCTCTATACAGGAACGGCGCTGGTCCTCGTCTTCCGTTTCATGAGCCTCATGGATGAAACGGAGGACCTCAACAGTAGTCTGGAGGACTTCGTCATCGAGAATGCCCTGCTGGGCGAGCGTCTGCAGGAAAAAGAGTCGGAAAAGAGGCGTTCCTCCCTCTCCCTGACGGAAAGGACGGAAGAGAAGATCGAGAGGGTGATATCCTACATTCATGAGAACTATCTCTCGGACATATCCCGGGAGGGCTTGGCGGCATCCGTGGACGTGCACCCCGACAATCTGGGAAAGCTCTTCCGGCAGTATACCCGGAAGAAGCTGGGGGACTACATCTGCGAGCTGAGGATCGGGGATGCCGCGCGCATGCTTAGGGAGACCGAGAGCACTGTGGTGGACATCGCCTTTGCCACGGGCTTTGAGAGCCTGCGCACCTTCAACCGGGCGTTTTTAAAGATTATGGGGATGACCCCGGCAGAATACAAAAAGAAGGAGGGGGAAGGGAAAAAAGATTGACAAAAACTGACGTGTCGGTACCATATCCTCAGCAATAAAGGACATTTCTTCATAAAATGTCTTTCCCCCAAACGGGCCCTGTCCCCCGACAGGGCCCGATCTTTTTTTCATGAAACACTCATCCTCTCCGGACCTCCTGAGGACCGTGGTCCCTTGCTGATGTTCCAGCGTCTGTAGATGGGTCCCGTTTTAAACCCGGCTTTGGGAAGCAGGGAGGGCAGGGATGGACTTGTGGCCCCGGTCCGCGGGGATCAGCCAGCCTCCCGCAGGGGCCGAAACAGGCCAGCCATTTTATGGATATCACCCCCCCACATGCTATATGGTCTGTTGCTCCTTCAGACGTTTTTTCCGGGATGGCTCTGACCCCCATTCAGGGAGATATCAGCCGTTTTGAGTCATCCTCCGCTTTCCTCGTCGATAAATTCTTTTTCCGGGAAAAAAGGTTGCCATTCCTGTCCTGACAGGGCATTATTTCCGGAAGAGAAAACTGAATTTTGGAGGCTATCTCATGATGCGAGGACTGTCTTTGACCCTGATGCTTTTGTCAATTGTCTTGGCAGGATGTTCCCGGGAAATCCCGGTTACCGGGGATGAGCAGAAGAGTGTGCTGGCCTATGCGGAACCCGTTACGGACTCCCTCCTGAAGGGATTCAACGACGGGGATTACGCCCTCTACGCCCGGGATTTTGACGAGGCTATGAAGAACGCTCTCCCTGAAAAGGTATTCAGGCAGACCCGGGAGATGATACTGGGAAAGATCGGGACTTACAAATCCCGGGTGCTCGACAGGGTCTTTAAAAAAGATCAGTATACTGTGGTTCTGTACAAGGCGGCTTTTGAAAAGGAGGAGGGTGTGAGCGTAAAAGTGGTCTTTGTTAAATTCGGGGAGAAGAACCTGGTTTCCGGTTTGTGGTTCAACTCGCCCAGGCTGCGTCAATGACCGATCCCCTGCGCCATTCCCTCGCTTACGGGGCCCTTGCGTTTGGCGCCGGAGGGATGTTCGGCCTGTTCCTTTTCTCTTCTGCCATCGGGGAAGGATATTGCTTCCTTCCCGTGGCAGGGTCGGGTTCGGCCTTTGTTGCGGGTGCCTTCTTCTGGAGGCTCCTTCTGGAAAAAAGGGGGCGGCTTACCTATCCCCGGGCCCTTATGGCAGGGTGTCTCACCGTGGGGGTTACGCATTTTGCGACCCTTTATTCCGCCATCGTGGGCTATTATCTCTGTTACATCTTTACGGGGGGATGCAAAGATTCCCTGGGAGGGCCGCCCATGAACCCGGTCACAGGGTTTCCCGACGTCCTGCTGCTGGCGGCCCTGAGCCTGATCGGAGTGGGCTGGATATCCCTGCCCCTGGGGGCGGGATTGTCGGGGGTCTTTCTCTTTTTTCGAAAACGGCGCGGGGGCTCTGTTTCCGTGCAACAGGAGGCGGATAGTCAATGATTCGAATGACGGGACTTAAAAAACTGGCCGGCAAATGGGGGGAACTCCTGCGGCATCGCAGGCTCTACAGGACCCTGCGGCGGCACCTGGCTTCCATGCCCGTAGGCCTGCCGCCCACCGCCACGGGAGTGGAAAGACGTCTGCTCTCGGCCTTCTTCCGGCCCGATGAGGCGCGCCTCGCCCTCAGCATGACCTGGCGTTTCGAGGAGGCCGGGGCCATCGCCGCCCGGGCGGTGCGCAGCGGTTTTACCGTACCGGAGGTGGAGGGCCACCTGGCCGGGATGGAGCGCCACGGGTCGGTGCTGGCCAGGGAGCGGGAGGGAAAGCGGCAGTACGCCCTGGCCCCCTTCGTGATCGGTATGTACGAGATGCAGGTGTCCCGTCTCACGCCGGGGATGTACCTGGACACCCGGGAATACTTTCTCTCAGGGTACGCCCTGGAGTACCTGACCACGGCCCGGCCCCAGTTCCGGGTGATACCGGTGGAAAAGAGCGTCACGCCGGAGCACGGCGTGGCCACCTACGACGAGATACGCAGTATCCTGGAACAGGCAGGGGGGAGAATCGGCGTAGCCCCCTGCATCTGCAAAAAAGGGCGGGATCAGCTCGGGGAACCCTGCCGCGTGACCGATGCCCGGGAGGTCTGTTTCGTGCTGAATGACAGCTACGATCAGTACTCGCGCCATGGCTGGGCCCGGGGCATAAGCCTCCCGGAGGCTCTGAGCCTTCTGGATCTCTGCGAAAAGGACGGCCTGGTCCTTCAGCCCTCCAACATGCGGGAGCCGGAGTTCATCTGTGCCTGCTGCAAATGTTGCTGCGGCATCATGGAGGTCTTTGCCGCCGTTCCCCGGCCTTCGGATTACGTGGCCTCCAATTACCGGGTCCAGGTGGATGCCGGGCTCTGCAACGGCTGCGGGCGATGCGTAAAACGCTGTCAGATGGATGCCCTCGCTGTGGTCGATAAAAAGGCGGTCCTGGAGGAGGTGCGCTGCATAGGATGCGGTCTCTGTGTGACCACATGTTCGCGGAAGGCCCTCCGGCTGGAAAAGAGAACTCCTGAGACCGTGCCGCCCCGGGATCATGAAGCGCTCTACGGGGCCATATGGAAGGGAAAGAAGAGCGCCCCGGGCCGTCTCCTCAGGGGGCTGAAAGGCCTGGCGGGGTTTCGACGGAGATGAGGGTTGTGCCTATGGGATTACCGTGGAAAACCCGATGGAAAAATATTTCCCTCATTTTTATGCTGGGGGCTATAGGGTTTATTTCCTGCGGTGCAAAGGAAAAGATCTCCCCGCCGGAGGCTGTGTCCTCCGGGCTGGTTCTTAGCCCGGAGGGGTTGGTCCTCAGGGAAAAACCCGGGAAAGGATTTAAGAAAATCGGGCTTCTTCCCTCAGGCGGCCTGGTGGAGATTATGGACCGGTCGGGGCCGGAGGAGGTTTTGCATGGGGTCAGAGCCCCCTGGTTTCGAGTGCGGTATCAGGGCAGGGAGGGGTGGGCTTTTTCCCGGTTCCTGGCGGATGAGGTATGTACCTCTGAGACGGTGCCCGAATGGGTATACGGTTCCTGGTATTCCCACATGGACCCGCCCACCTGGGTCTATACGTTTTACCGGAACGGGAATATCACCCAGACTCTTTATAAGTATGACGAAAAAGGGAATGAGACCGGGAAGATGCTCAAGGGGACCTGTCAATATGACCATGTCTGCCTGCTGAAGGTAAAATGGGACGATGGGACCCGCAACCGCTTTATTCTGAAACGATCCGGCGGTCGTTATACGCTTCAGGTCTGGGAAACAGGATTTGTCTTCGATCCGGATGATAAAAAACAGGGGGGGTGATGATGCGTGCCTGGAAAGGAGCGAGCGTAGTATTAGTGACCGGCGTGATACTGGCGAGCAGCCTTCCCGCCCTGACCGAGCGTTCGGCCCCCGCCAGGGTGCCGCCGATAACCTGGCGCGGCGTCCGTTATGAGGTGAATCACGCCAAGATGGGGATAGTGGAGGCCCGGGAGGCCGGGAGCGGAAAGCTCCTCTGGGAGAGAAAGATCTACAGCGTCTTCTATCTGCCGCTTCTAGAGAAGGACGTGCAGGACGTTTACATAACCAGTCTGAGCCTCCGGGGAACCAGGCTTCTCATCGTGGATGAGAAGAAGCGCGTCTACGAGCTTGATCCCGTTACGCGGAAGGTGAGGCGGATCAAATAGTCTGTGCCGCCGATTCCTCCCGCTCCCCTTCGATGAGGGCGTTCATCTCCTGCTGGAAGCCCGTGTCGAACTGATGGCCGATGGTGTTCCATTCGTTGAGAAAGGATTCCCGGGTGCAGTAGGATTTCATGCACTCCACCCATCCGGCATACTGCCTGTCCTTGGCTTCCTTGTCCGCGTGGCGTTCGAACATCAGATAGGCACGTTCAAAGATGGAGATGAGCACGGCATAGAGGGCCCTTTCCACCAGAAGGTCCGCTTCGGATATCTGCCGCCCGGATCTGGCGGGTTCGGAGAAGAGGTCGAGATGGGGATATTCCGTACATTTGTACATGAACTCCACGTACTTGTTGTCCAGATCGTCGAAGGTACCGTAAGCCTTCTCCAGGCGTTCCCGCTCCCGTTCCGCTCTGTAAGACCGCAGCGCCACAAAAAGCCCCACCAGAGTAAGGATAAGGCCCAGCGATGTTACGAGGTTGGCAGTTGCCTGCAGGAGCTGTTGGGTCTCCTGCTTCAGTAACAGGGTTATCATGATTTCGTTCCTCCATTAGATGATTGGTCAATGATCCCTGGCACTGGATCGGGACCTGCCTTACCTGAAGCGGTTAGAAGGCACAGGACCGAGAAAACGACCCTGCTTTACGGAAATTCCTAACAGCCGCTTGCGGTACGTCAAGCAAAGATTACCGTCTTTCCGTCAGTAAAGGGGGACTTCCCGGATGGGAGATTAAGTGACAATAAATGGGATTGTGTTGTATATGGGGCCTGCGAGGAGGACCCCTCTAACAGGTATGGGAGCAAAAGGGCGGAGTTAATAAGATATACGGAGAACAAACGGAAGATGTCCAGAGGCTGCCCGGGGGTAATTTCTGAACATATACAGAGTATCTGTTGTATTCGGAGGGGTGCCTGGGCAGCAGACCATATCGGTATGGGATTGGGTGTTCATCAATATACACAACTGCCGAGCAATATCTCTTTGATTTTATGGTGTCCTTATCTTACTCTGTGTGGTTATGTAGCAGAAATAATGTTGAAATTTGACCGTCTCCTTCGTATCATTTTTTTAGGTGATCGTGATCGTTTGTCTCTGCGTTCGGGGATTGACCCAGTTTTTTCACGGCGAAGGTTTTAAAGTCCCGGTATGGAGACTGTTGTATCAGAGGGGCATTTCACTCAGGGATACGCTCCTGATAAGAGGTATTCCGTTATAGTGCTCATTGCAGGGAGGGGATGGTAAATTCCTGGATACTTAAACGATGAAACACATTCTTGATATTTTTCCACAGCCCAACGAGACGACATGCGGCCCCACCTGCCTCCATGCACTGTATCAGTATTATGAGGATGATGTTGACCTCAACCAGCTCATCACCGAGGTCAGGGCCCTGGACGAAGGGGGTACCCTGGCTGTGTTCCTGGGTATTAACGCCCTGAAGCGCGGTTACCGGACCGAGATCTATACCTTTAATCTCCACATTTTCGATCCCACCTGGTTCAAAACACCGGGCATCAGCCTGTTAGAGAAGCTACGAGGCCAGACAGAGTACAAAAAAGACGAGAAGCTCCTCGTGGCGACCCAGGGATATCTGGAATACCTCCAGCTTGGCGGCGAGATACGTTTCCATGATCTCAACATAGCCCTGCTCAAGAGCTACCTTTACCAGGGCATTCCCATTATCGCCGGGCTCAGCGCTACATACCTGTACATGTGCATGAGAGAGATCGGTGCAACCAATACTGATGATGACCTTCAGGGCGAACCCTCGGGCCATTTTGTCGTTCTCCTTCGCTATGACACGAAAAAAAAGAGGATACTCCTGGCCGATCCCTATAAACCCAATCCTTTTTCCCAGGACCAGTACTATTATATCAACGTTAACAGGATCATCAATGCCATACTGCTGGGAGTGATCACCTACGATTCAAACCTGCTCATCATCAAACCAGGGGAGAAGTAAAAGGATTAGTTGCGGCCAATTGCATCATCCTTAGTTCTTCCCAAAGAATGTCCTGCATGCGAAGGGTAATTCCTTACAGGTGAGGAGTATGAACAGGGTAATCGTATCATGCACATCTCAGGTCGTCATACCCAGAGAAATCAAAGAACAAATTGTGCAGAAAGATGGCACAGCAAACCGGATCTGGCTGAATCTTAGATTGGCACATCGCCGAGGGGTTGTCGGCATTACAAGAAAATGTTATCAGTAAAGCTCCACGGTTGGTCAGGATGCCGGTTAAAAGTGTGTAGGCTTCCGTTCCTGTAAAAAAGCCCCGGTCACGGGGCTTTTTACAGGAATCAATTTCTTATCTTCCGGGATGCCACAGTCTGCTGAAGCTGACTGGCTCTTGGGCGGATAGAGATTACTTACAGCCTGCCGACTTTTTATCCGCTGCGGCAACGCATTTTTTGTTGGCGGGGCAGGTCTGCATCACGATGTACTTGTATTTCGTGTAAGAGGAGCAGACGATTACTTTTTGCCCGTCGCAGGCAGCTATGCCGTCCATCGGCCCGATGCCCTTGCATGATCCGCCCTCCTTGGGTGTTGATTTTCCGCAGGATATCGTTATCATCGAAAACACCCCGAGGATCACAGCCGTTAAAACGATCATCTTTTTCATTGAATTACCTCATTATTTTATTCACCTCTTTTGATCTGAGGCGGGCTCAAGCCGATTCCTATTTGGAGGGACATCGAAAGCGGTGTCAATTAAAAACCCGGGACAAATGCTGTTCTGGTCGGCAGACTGTCAATACAACAGCGCTGCGACAAAGACCAGGATTCCGACAGCGATCCGGAGCCCGATGACGGGGGGCGTCAGCATGAGGCTCAACCGGTAGAGCAGGGGGCCCGTAAAGTAGAGTATCATCAGCCGGTCGCCCAGGGTCATGCGGGGCATGGAATCGCCGATGGAATCGATGGCCAGTTCCCACCAGGTCCAGAGGAGGAAGGTGGTGATGAGGGAAAGAAGGAGCCTGCCGGCCCGGTGTTCCTGGAACAGCCTGCGGCCTATCACCGCGAGCCTCTCCATGCCGGGTCGGGTCCCGGGGCAGCTGATCCCGACGAAGAGAAGAACGATGCCCAGGCTGAGGCCGAGTATGGCAAAGGATTCCCCGGTGGGATGAATATTGAAACCGCCGAAGAAGAGAAAGCCGGCAGCGAGGGATATCCCCAGGTATTTCAGGGTCTCTTTGATGCTGTCCTCTCCGGCTCCGAGGAGGGCCGGGAAGATGAGGGCGTTCCCTACAAAGAAGGCTATGAGGGTAAAGGGCTCGTTGGGGAGAGCCCCGTAACGCCGCAGCATGGCGGTTACCAGTACGGGCTGGGCGATGGTCATGAGGGCGTAACCGCCTGAGAGAACCAGTCTAAAGAATTCGGAATCTCCTTCCGCTGCTACACGGAAAAGTCCCCTCATCTGAAGGGCGATCATCAGGAAGGCGGCGTCCACCAGTAGGGCCGCGATCACGGGAGGGAACGTACCGGCAATAAGGTCCCCGTGGGCGATAAGCTTCCTGAAAAGAAGAATGAAACAGAGACCTGCGATGTCGAAGATGAAGGATTCCAAGCCGTAGTCACACAAATAAATTGTCAGTCTCTTCATCAGATCGGCCCGTATGGGGAATTAGTGATATCATACACCGCACCTCCCAGTAATTTCCGGGAACCGGGTGTTCGGGGAAGAGAGGCGCTGTGGGCGATGCTGGATTCGAACCAGTGACCTCCTGCATGTGAGGCAGGCGCTCTAACCGACTGAGCTAATCGCCCGGAAACGGGATAAATATAGGGGAGTCGGTACAAATTGTCAATGATTTTCCCCTGATCCCGGAGGGAGGAAAATATAATAAATTGCTTCTGTCGGAAAAAAAGGTTGAAAGATTTCCCATGTTTGGCTAAATTGCCAAATAAGCAAGGATGAGAGGAGTATGAAACCTGAATTGAAAAACCAGTATGAGGCCAGGGCCCGCATCATTAAGGCCATCGCCCATCCCAGCCGCCTCTTCATCATTGAGGAGCTTGAAAAGAAAGAGCGCTGTGTGCAGGAATTGACGGATATGATCGGATCTGACATGTCCACGGTTTCCAAGCATCTGAGTGTTCTGAAAAACGCGGGGATTATCGGGGATAGGAAGACCGGTACGAGCATATTTTATTATCTGAAAACACCCTGTATACTGAATTTCCTGGGGTGCATTGAAGATGTTATGACGATCAACCTGAAACAGCAGGGCGATGTGTTGAAGCTCTGCCGAAGGAAAGGCTGATTTTTTTTGTGTATATTTGGTTATTTGGCAATTAAGCCATGGTTGTAAAAGGAAATATGGCTGGGGGACGGTTGAGCCGGTTTTTTAAGGCGGGATGTTTCAAAGACGTTCTATGGGTCAAAAGGACTTACCAGGGATGAGCTGAAAAAAATTAACAGAAGGAGAAACGAGATGCTGCTGGAGGTTTTAGGTACGGGATGTGCCAAGTGTAAGAAGCTTGAGGAACTGACACGGGAAACGGTAAAAGAACTTGGGATCGACGCCCAGGTGGTCAAGGTTGATGATCTGAAAACCATCATGAACTACGGGGTGATGATCACACCCGCCCTTGTTGTAGATGGCGAGGTGAAGCTGGCGGGTAAAATCCCTTCCAGGGACGAACTAAAAAAACTGATTGCCGGATAGCGTGAGGATGCGAAGAACATGACAGAATGCTGTGTAAAGACGGGAGCTGCTGAGATCGGGGAGAAGCCCAAAAGGGAGAGGTTGACAATTTTCTTTCCTCTCCTGCTCGTGCCGGTGGGTGTCGTTCTCTATTTTTTCCTGGAGAATCTGGTAAATTATTTCGTTTATTCCCTTTTGGGGATGGATAAGACCTCGCATTTGACCGGGGCGATTCATTTCTTTCTGTTCGAAGTGCCGAAGGTGTTGATGCTTCTGACGTTTATCGTTTTCGTCGTGGGTATCATTCGTTCCTATTTTTCACCCGAAAAAACACGCCGGGCCCTGGAGGGCAAACCCCTTTTCGTCGGCAATGTCATGGCGAGCACCCTGGGCATCGTAACGCCCTTCTGTTCCTGCTCCGCCATCCCCCTCTTTCTCGGTTTCATGGAAAGCGGCATACCTCTGGGGGTCACCTTTTCC
>CALCJG010000309.1 GCA_937967705.1 uncultured Spirochaetia bacterium | reverse complement strand
CTGCTCCACCGCGGCGGCCCGCCGGGAGTAGATGGCCTCATCGGCCTTTTTCTGCAGCATCTCCCTGTATTCCGCCTCCAGGGCCTTGGCGATTTCCGGAATGGGGGTCACGGCGGTAAAGTAGAGGCTCTCCACAATCACTCCCATGGAGACCATCCTTTCGTCATTTTTGATCTTCGCCATGACGTTTGCAGCCATGCGCTCGGAGCTCCCCAGGGCGTCCTCCAGCGAAATCCCCTGCACCTGCTCCCGGGTGAGCATCTGGAGGGCGTTGATAATCCGCTGGGCGAGCTTCCCCGGGTCATCGGAGAGGTACTCCCGGCTGACGGGGTCGATGGAGAAGTCGAGATGCGTGAAGATCCTCTTCACGTCCTGTATCCGGTAGGTTACCTGGCCCTGCAGGGATATGGCCTGGAAGGTGCTCGTCATCTCGTTAAAGATGAAATTGGCGTCCATGGTGCTGGTGGGGATGGATACGATGGTGTTCCGCTTCTTCATGTAGAAGAAGCTGATCCCCTGTCCCTCTTTTTTGATCTTTCCCTTGCCGAATTTGATGATGTGCTCATTGGGCTGGCCCATGAAGTAATTGATGAAAAGCATAATCCCCCCTCGGTCTTAAGACGTGATGACGGTCGAGGCAGGTTTACACGCCGGAGGGCTCGTCTGATCCCGTCCGGAGGAAAAACCGCCGCCGGTGCCGGCAAGTATACATCAAAGACTTTCGGGATGCAACAAGTAAATCACCCCTTAGGGGATTACGGCACTTCCCCCCAATCGGATCAGTACCTGCGGGGATACCGCATCTCGGAGGTCTGGGTCAGGCGCTTGAAATACCGCGTGGGATTAAAATTTTTCTCGATGGTGATGGCCCCGTGGGGGCAGGCCGTTCCGCAATCGAAGCAGGCGATGCAGAGGGTGGTCCCCCTCCGGGTCGCCACCAGCCGGGGCACTCCCCGTTTTCCCTCCGGGGCAGACCCGTTGATCAGGTCGTTCTTGCTCACCCTTTCGGTATAGAGACATCCCCCGGGGCAGAGCCGGACGCAGAGACCGCACTCCCGGCACTTTTCCGGATCGATCAGGAGACTGCCCGAGCGTATCCCCCGGGGCGTATCATAATCCGGTATGATGAGCCGGTCCAGCAGGGTATAGGTTTCTCTTTTCATATCACTCCCCCTGTTTTTCGATTCGCGGCGCGTCCTCGATCTCCCCGTCATACCACTCCACCAGCTGCACCTCCCGCGGCACCGGCCCGTCGGCCCGGGGCTTCTGCCAGCCCAGGGCCAGGCAGTCGTTGAGCGTATAGGGACGCCGGATGCCGAACTTCCTCCGCCAGCGGGGAAAGTAGAGACAGAGCTTGATGAGGCCGATCCAGCAGGCACCGGCACCCAGGCTGTGAGCCGCGAGCACCATGTTCTGCCCGCAGATGCCGATGTCCGTGGCCGGGCATGAGACCCCGCGCCGGTCCTCCACCAGGAGGATCAGGGTGGGGGCCCCGTGAAAGACCGGGGTCTTCCCCTGGGCGATCTGCGAGAGCAGGCCGAAGGGTACTGCATGCAGTTCGTTGGGCAGGAGGCGGATGAAGAATTTGGCCAGGGGTTTGGTGATGAGGCGGCGGAGCGTTCCCCCGCGGGTGTAATCGAGAAAGAACATGAAGAGCTTGGCCATCCGCACTGCATCCCTCTCCAGGGCCGCCAGGATGCCGGGGCTCTTGACGACAATGACGCGCCAAGGCTGCATATTCCCAGCGGACGGGGCAAAGCGCCCGGCTTCCAGTATGCGCCGTATCATACCGTCCGGCAGCGGTTCTTTTCTAAAACTGCGAATGCTCCGTCTTTCGAAAATCACCTTCTCTACAGGATTCCAGTCCATCCCCTCTTCATAACAACCCAGGGACGACAGAGGTTCAGCTTTCATGTTCATTGTATCGCTCCTCCCTTCGCATCGCCCTTCAGGCCCGTGTATCGGTCGAACATACCGGTACGATAGCTCCAGGCCATGGCCTTCATGTAGGCCTCAGGAAAATGCCGCTTGAAAAACCAGACCACCCTGCCGTCGATGGGGGTAACCACATAGAAGCGATTCCTGCCGACCGAACGGATGATGAGCCGCGCGATCTTTTCCGCGCTCGTCCGGCTCTTTTGGAACATCCTTTCCGCCAGCAGACGCTGACGCTCGTCGGGGGAACTGAACTGGTCCATGAGGTTGGTCCGGAAGAAGGTGGGGCAGACCGCAGATACCCCGATGTTGTGCCCCGCGAGCTCGATCTTCAAGGTTTCAGAGAGGGAGATGGCCCCCGCCTTGCTCACGTTGTAGGAGCTCATCTCCGCCAGGGAGGCAATCCCTGCGGAGGAGGCCACATTGACGATATGCCCCCCTCGCTGTTCCTTGAACAGGGGGATAAAGGCCCGGCACCCGTGAATGATGCCCTTGAGATTGATGCCCACGATCCAGTCCCACCTGTCGAGGGGGATCCTTTCCATCAGTCCCGCCGCGGCCACGCCGGCGTTGTTGACCAGCACGTCGATACCCCCCCACTGTTCCTTCACCGTCTTGAGGGCCCGGACGAAATCATCCGGCCGGGTCACATCCAGGCGCATCACCAAAGCCCTGCCGCCGGACTGTTCCACCAGGGCCGCGGTTTCCCTTATGCGGTTCTGGTCGACGTCGGTCACGGCGATCTGCCAGCCCCGAGCGGCGAATTCCAGACAGAGGGCCCTGCCCAGACCGCAGCCCGCGCCGGTAATGAGTACGCGCTTTCCCGGGAATCTCCTGTTGATGTTCATTTTCGATTCTCCTCTATATAGGAATCCGCGAATACCATCTTCTTCAGGGGGACCATGCCCAGAAGGGACTGGGCCTGCCGTGCGTCGCGCATTCTCTTCTCCTGGGGATAGTCCTTCATATATCCGTTGCCCCCGAAGAGCTGAACCCCGTCCGAGGTGGCCCGCACGGCCATCTCACCGATATGGAGGGCCGCCGCCCGGGCGGTAAAGGGCCATCCCGGAAGATCGTTGTCCCTCTCCTGGCAGGCCCTCTGCAGGCAGGCCTCGCCGACCCTCTCCTCCACGGCCATATTCCCCAGCATCATGCGTACCTGAGGCCAGTCGATGATCTGCCTCCCTCCCTGATACCGGTCGGCGGTGTACTCCAGGGCCGACTTCAGCGATCCCTTGAGGAGGCCCAGAGAGATTGCAGCGGCACACAGGCTCATCCCCCTGCACATCTCCTCGTAATATCCGGCGCCCCCGCCCTCCCATCCTATGAGCCGCGCCTCGGCCCTGTCGAAGAAGACGTCCACCGCTGGACAGGCGTGAAAGCCCAGGCTGACCAGAGGCTCCGATCGGGTCACGCCGGCGCTGGCAAGCCCGACGAGATACCAGGAATAGTCCGGGGCCCCCTCCCGGGCGGCCGCTATCACCGCACACTCTGCGATCCCTCCCAGAACCAGGTAGTCACCCCGGCCGCTCAGGCGGCCCTTCGCGTCAACCACGGGCAGTTCCGTCTCCCGGGGGCTGTCGAAGGAGGGAAAGGCCAGGGGTATACGCCCCAGTCCGGCGATGCCCTCGAAACAGTCCCGGCTGTCGCCGTCCCTTGCACCGAGCCGGAGTATCTCCAACGCAGCGGCGTTGGTAAAGACCACCCCCGCCAGGCTCGCATCGTACTGCGCCAGCTGTTCCAGTACGGCGGCCACCATCACGGTGTTCATCTCGATGCCGCCATAATCCGCGCCGAGATTGACGCTGTAGAATCCCACCGTCCCGGCATCCGCGATGGCCTCCGTGAAGAGTTCCCCGAAGGGATGACGGTCGTGCTCCTCTACTCCCTGCACCAGCTTCTTCTGCGCCAGATCCCGCGCCAGGTCGCAGAAAGCCCTCCGCTCCTCGCAGAGCGCATCGGACAGAGGCCGCGCTGTTGTCGTATTCATGGTCATCACCCCCCGTTTATTTGAAGTATTCCGCTTCCGCCGCCCGGCTGCCGACGAGGCAGTAGAAGGCGTTCATCTGATTGATCTGATTGGTGCTCTCGTAGATCTGCTGAAGCTTTACGTCCCGGAAGCACTTTTCCGCACCCCGATCATGCCGCAGCCCCTCGGCCCCCATGAGGTCCAGGGCGAGATTGGCGTTGGCCAGCCCCAGGTCGCTGCAGGTATACTTGGCGATGGAGGCCCAGCCGGAGGAGATGTTCCGCTCCTCGTCGGTGTAGCTGTCGTAATAATACTTACGGAAAATCCAGGTGGCCATTTTGAGATTCAGCAGCGGGGAGAGCAGGGCAAAATACCAGACCGGCATGATCCGGAGAAAGGCGTGGATCGGCTTTTTAGCGAGGAGCTTGAAAAGGCCGCTGAGCATATTGGTAAAGGCGCTCTCCATATAGAGGGTACGGGCCATGGCGGTGTTCCGGTACATGTCCGTGAGCATGATCTGGGCCCACTGATGGTTGATGAGCAGATCGCCGCATACCCTCTTCTGCCGGCAATGCTCCAGCGCCCTTTCGTAGGCGCTCCGGCAGACCCCCGTGGCGATGGCCCCGACGCCGGCGCGGGAGCTGGAAACCACGTAATCCACCACCGTGTGTATGATCCATCGTGCCCCCTTCCGGGAACGGGCGATAGCG
>CALCJG010000308.1 GCA_937967705.1 uncultured Spirochaetia bacterium | reverse complement strand
CGGGTCCAGATGGGAAAGATTGTGCAGGGAGTTCTTCCACTGATTGTAAATGTCGCCATGGCAACCCCCGCAGGTTTCCGGGGATATAAACCGGGAAAGCTCCCAGTGCTGGCTCTTCTTGCAGGAAAGCCCTCCCAGCAGGGAAACCGTAAAGAGGAGTGTGATCCCCCCAAAGACCAGAACCGTTTTTCTTCTGCGCATCATCACCCCCCTTATTTTCCTTAAAATGTCTACCCTCAAGGGCGCTCTCCAGGAACAGCCTTCTTTAGGCCGTATTATGATGTCCCAAAATATCAGTATCCAATCACCGGATCAAGAACTATTTGGGCGGGGTGATGGATCGCGCCGGAAACGATCGTGTTCTTTCTATCAACCCACATTGTTGAGAAAAAGCCGATTCCTCCGGAAATAGACGGCACAGTACCGGCACATCTCCGGGGAGCAATCCTCCCGCCCCCTGCGGGGATAGAAGGGACAAAACCTTTCCTGACAGTCCACACAGCCGCCGCATTCCTCACAGCGAACAGGCTCCGCATCCGATGTCTTCTTCATACTCTCCTCCTCTGATGGTCCTCTGATCCTCCTGATAACAAGGGGATCGGGCTATCAAATAAATAAGACAATAAGCATATACTTATAGTCATGATAAAAAATTATTTTCCTCCGCAGGAACTTCCATACTCACACTCCCGGCAGGAAAACTCATAGGGACATTTTTCAAAGGCCTTGAGAAACAGCTCATCCACCTCCCCCTTGTACAACCTGAGAACATCCAGATTGACGGTGTAGAAAACCCTGAACCCCTTCCGCTTTTCCTCAAGAAAACCCGCCTGTTTGAGCACGCGTATGTGCTGCGAGGCGGCCGGCTGGGAAATCCCCAGCTTCTGGGCCACATCGGTCACGCAGAGGGATTCCTCCATCTCCGATGCGAGCATCTTGATGATCTGCAGGCGCCGGGCATCCGACAGAGCCTTGAAGATCCCCGCCATCAGTTTCAGTTTATCCTTCATCGTTCGTCCTCGCCCCCCCTCAATACCGTCAAATGCTAAATAACCAGAGAGAACTCCCTCCTTCAATGACCCACGATATGGTGGGATATTAACCCGAAGGAAAAGCCTCAGGGGTTCAAAACCAGATCCAGCTCAGAACACCATAAGTCTATAAGCATGTTATTATACACTAAGAGATTGTCAAGCCCTTTTCCCTTCCCTCGAGACAGGGGGGTCAGAGCCTTCCCTAAATGAGCCATTTATTAATACTGTTGATCCGGTCGATGCTGTCATCCACCCAGGGATTGTAATCGAAATCGTTGAGAACCCGGGAAAACTCGCTCTTGGCCAGGGTCAAACGCTCCCGGAGAAGGTCCTCCCGTCCCGTAAACCGACGGCCGCTTTCGCCGTAATAGTCTTCAAATGCGTCTTTCATGATATCGTACGCCCTGCGGTACTGACGATAGACGGGATCCTCAGTTTTTTCCTTTGAGACCTCCGACCCTGCGGATGGGGTCAGAGCCTCCCTCTCCTCGTATAAACGCTTGAGGACCTCATAGCCCTCATTGACCAGCACCATGCGCATCTCCGAGGTGACATCCCGGCTCACATCAGGATGATTCATCCGCGCCAGGATCCGATAGGAACGCGCCAGCTCCTCCAGGGTATAATCCGGCTCCACCCCGAAGAGGGTCATGAAACGCTGTATCTTTTCATCCAGGACATGATTCAAGGCAACCCTTCCTCCCGAACAGAGATATCGGAAAGATACAGAAAATGAGACATAAGTCAAGAATTTCCTGAAAAGTGCACGGCATTCAACAGACCCATTCCCTTGCATCCCGGCAGGAAGCCTGCGCCTTTTTCGTGATAAACATTCCGGGTTTCTCCGATAGAAGAATCAGGAGATATCGCCGGGAGGGGATTCATCCCCGGCATCACGGGAGACTCGGAAAAAATGTAAATGTGCCGAAGGGAATCGGCGAATCATCACAGGGAGGTGAAGGGAATGAAGAAGATCGCTTATCTGCTGGGTTTTTCTCTGCTGACCCTCTGCATTGTTATTCTGACGGGAATACTGCACAGGGTCTCGAAGGTAAAACCCTCCTCCTGACAAGGGGTTTCAGAGCAAAACGAATCACCCCCTGGTCTTTCCTGGAGATCATTAAAACCGGAAGACAAAACCGGCGCGGTAGGTGTTTTCTCTGTCGTCGAAGCGGTGCATCCCCACGGAAAAGCTGGCTCCGCGGAATTCCCGCTCCATCTCCAGGTTGTAAAAGCTGTATGCCGGACCCACCCAGTAGGCGTTCAGGATGTCGATGACCTTGATGACTCCCAGCGCGGCAAAGGCGTATTTACCCCGGGTCTCATCACGGTTATAGACACCGTATCCCGCCAGGGACATCTCGGAGACAAAATAGCCCCAGCCCGCAAGACGCCGCCCCTTGTAAAAGAGACCGCCCCCCGGAATGAAGAGCGACAGCACCCCTGCCATGTTGTCCCGGTCGTCGAAGAAGGGAGGGAGATGTTCCGTTTTGTGAAACTGATGAGCCAGCTGGTCGAGATAAGCCGCCGTAAAGGTAACCGGCAGGGTGGACCAGAGGAATATCTGCAGATCCTGGGTCCTTGCGCTCTTGTCATTGTCCCGTACCCACGGCAGCGGATTGATCTTGAAACGGTTCATGACGGAGGGCAGTCCCAGCTGCATACCCACCACCGATGCGGAAAAGACGATCCCGGGCACGTCGGGGCTGGGATTTTCGAAACCCATGTAGGAGGTGGAGAGGAAGGCCCCATAGCCCGGCAGGCAGACATTCCCTCCCATATTGATGATGCAGATGCTGGAGACGAACTGCTTCTCGGCATCTCCTCCCCTGAGGAGCGTGGGTCCCACTCCGTAGGCGAACTCGGCGTTGCGGGAGATCTGACGCTCCTGCTCCGCTATCAGCGCCTCCTCGCGGGGATAGAGGGCAAAGGTGATCGCCTCCCCCCTCCTGAGGGAGGCACCGGGAATGCGCGCCACCGACTGGAAGCGTCCGGTTTCCAGTATTTCGATGCGCCCCGCCTCCTTCGTTCCATAAAATCCCTTTTCCAGACCCGACCACTGTCCCGCACCGATTATCCAGACATCCCCCTGAACCCTTTTAAGAACCGGGGCCTTCAGCGGCAAGCCGCGGTGCAGATGGGCTATCTCTCGGCCGAGTTTCAGGGAAACGTTTTTCATGATACGACTGACCAGGCGCGTATTCCTCCTCAGGGGGCTGCAGGCGGGATTGAGGGCCCGTACCCTCAGATCGGCGATGGTACGGTTGGACACCTGGCTCAGGGTTACGAGGACATAGAGATCGGCCTTCAGCAGGGAGGCCACCGTCTCATAGTATTTCTCGTCGGAGATCCCCATCTTGTCGGCCTTTTCCACCGCCGCCAGAAGACGGTTGTATTCCACGGGACGAAAACGGCCCAGACGCTCGAAGACGCTGTTGATAGACAGGACCGATTCCCCGGCAACGGCCTCCAGTGCGGTGGAGCGCGGGGGGACGGTAAAGACCACAACGCGTCCGGAGAACCCCTCAGCCCGGGCCGTGCCCCCTCCCAGGAGGGGAACAGCGACCGCCATCATCCCTGCCAGGACCAGTCTCAGCAGATATTTATGCAGGTATTTATTCAAGTCTGTATGTCCTTAACCTAAGTTCGTTTCCTGTCACCAGATCCCTAAAACCTGTAGGCCACACTGGCCCCCAGGATCATCCCCCCGTCCTCTTCATCCCGAAAGATTCCCTCCAGGGCATAACGCTCCTCCAAAACCCGTCCGCTGCGAATACGGTCCTTCAGCAGGAGGACATGGGTGATCTCCACCGCCTTGACGGCACAGAGAGCCCCCAGGAGGCCGTAGGCCCGCCGCTTATTGATATCACCCTTATCATAGGAACCCGTGGAGGGATTATAGGTCCTGGAACGGGAGAACTCCCGGAGGGTCGCGTAGACCAGCAGGTTGTCCGTGTGAAAATAGAGATATCCCCAAAGCCGGTATCCCCGGTAGAAATGGCCGCCTCCTCCGCAGATGAGGGACAGATAGGCTGCCGAGAGGCTGTTCCCCATCAGCGGCTGCGATCCCTGATAATAGGCCGCCTTGCCGAGGTAGTCGTGGGAAAAGGCGTCCACGAAGAGGGACATGCCCCCTGCCAGGAGCATGTAGAGACCGAAATGATAGCGGGCCGTCCTCTCCCGGGGGATGTCTCGGCCATTCTCCTCATACTTTTTAGGGCGGTTTTTCAGCCCGTCGTATTCCAGGTAGAGATAGGGCGCGGCGTTGACGGCCCATAGCCCGAGCCCCTGATAATCGCCGCTGCCGTAATAGCCCACAAGAGGGGCCACCACCGGCATGGTGGCGCTGCCCGGCACGGTAAAGAGCATCATGTAGAGGGTGTCGTCCACCGTGGGCTTCTCGAAGACGATCTCCTTTTTTCGTCCATAATAATAGTTCTTCAGGTATTCCCCCTGATCGCGGCGCCCGTAGAGAATGAAATCCCCCTTGCGATAGGACCATCCCCCGGAGGGGCCGGCGAGAACACCGCCTTTCAGCGTAATACGTCCGACCCGCCTGAAGGGCCGCACCTCATCGGTCTCCTCGTATCCCTCCTCAAAACGGCAGACCTCGAAGGTTCCGCTGATCTGCCGGTCGTAGGGAACGGTAACACCGTCGCCCTCCTTTTTTATCTGAAGGGGAAACCGGTACCGGCCCAGGAGAACCGAGAGAAACTGGGCGGCCTGCTCCTCGTAGATATAGCTGAATTCCCTGGCGGAGAGGCCGGCACCCGAGGCGGGAAGGCGCACACGCATCCGGTAAACGACTCTGCCGTTATGCGGAGGCGCGGTACCCAGGGCGTAGAGGTCCAGGATATGGCTGTCGCCGTTGTCCTTGAGGCTTCCCCGGATGATCAAACCGATTTTGGCCTCCCGGGCAAATCTCAAGACGCAGCTGTCTTCCAGGCAGTTGAACTTGTTCAGCTGGTCCTTGAGCAGGGGCACGTTCACCTGGTCAAAGACCCCCGTGGAACCGAGGATGTTGCCCAGATGCGTCTCCAGTAGCCGGGCCATCCCCATCCCCCGGGGGCTGTCCGCCGTGACCCCCGTAACTCCCGCCAGGGGCCGGGAGGCATGGAGGGCCGTGGAGGCCAGCAACAGAAGGATCAGTGTCAGGGTGATGTGCCGAATCCGGGACATGACGCTCAGCTCCTCGCATCCGCGGATTGAATCCACTTGATGATCTTCTCTATAAAATGGAAGCGTTCCCTCTCCAGCAGCAGGGCGTGGCGGCAGTTTCTGCATTTTACGATCTCCAGCGCGGGAGAGTTATGGTACAGGACCCGGAAATAATTTTCCACCGAGGGATTATGCACGAAGGCATCCTCCTCAGCCAGCATCAGGAGCAGGGGGCGTTTCTGCGGACCCCGCATGCCGCGGACCAGCCGCAGCTTTTCCCTGCCGAGAGCGCTGAGAAGCCCCAGAGTGATGTTCGAACCGCTCCGGGCTGCCTCCTCCCGGTAGAGGGGCGCCGTCTCCTCGGCCCGGGTGAGCTTCTCGAAGACATCCTCCCCCAGGGAGAAGGAATATCCCGGCCAGAGCCGGGCCGCCAGAGAGAGCCCCAGGCGCTGCAGGGAATTCAGCCGCAGCTCCAGCAGGGGGGAGGAGAGAGCCAGACCTTTGACCTGGAAACGGTCGTCCTGGACCACCCGCGCAGCCACCAGCCCCCCGGCATCGTGGCCGATGATATAAACCGGCCGGTTCCGGAGATTCCCGAAGATAAACCGCTTCACGTCCC
>CALCJG010000307.1 GCA_937967705.1 uncultured Spirochaetia bacterium | reverse complement strand
TGCCAGAGATCGCTGTCGGGGTGTCCCAGCCAGGCCAGGAAATTGCCGTTTCGGTCGCGCTTGATGATACGGTTGTTCATGTTATCGGCGATGTAGATGTTGCCCTGGCTGTCGACGGCAATGCCCTGGGGCTCGTTGAAGCTTCGCAGGCAGTAGTTGTTCACCAGGGGGTATTCCGTCATCTTCCATCCGTCATCCAGGGCATCATTGCCGGCACAATCTGTGTCCTTGCTGCCCATTCGTCCCGCGAAAACGCCACCCAGAATGCTCCACCGGGAGATGCCGTGGTTGATTTTATCCGCCGTGTAGACATAATCTCCGTCTCCGCCGTGTAGGCTCTGTATGCTGAATGCTATGCCCGTTGTGCGATAAAAATATGAGGGCCTTGTTCCCGGGGTTGCGCCAGGAATGGTTTGCCAGCCGGTTTTTGCCTGTCCGATCCAGGAGGCCAGATTGCGGGAATCCCAAGGAAACTGGCCGGTGGACAGGGATGAACCACTCTTGTTGGGGTTGATGATGATGAAATGATATTTTCCGCCGGTCTGCAGAGGGATCGTGGAATCAGGGCGGTAATTCCTGAGAACGGCTCCCCCGGATTCATCCAGCTGTGCAACGACGATCACAAGCCCCGGGGTCATGCCCCGATTCTGAGGTATGTAATTCAGTGCGGAAGAAGTGTGCTCGTAGCTGAAGGTGAGATAGGAGGCCGGGGGCAGATCCATCATCCCCTCATAGCTGAGCGGCAGGGAATTGTTGAGAAAGGCGGGTTCGGGATCTCCCTTTTTACCCAGGCCCGCTCCCGTATAGCTCAGCCGGTATACCAGGGAGGAAGGATTGGAAATACTGCCCAGAGCGAGGGAGGTTCCCGAGTCGTCATAGTACGCGGTAATCTCACGGGCTGTAGCATGGATCCAGTTCGTTATGGCCCAGTCCCGGAATATGCCTGAGAAGGTTTCCCCTGGAAGTCTGCTGCTGATGGAGGCATCCAGTCCGTCGACATTGGCATCTGTCTGGGTTACGAAGGTACGGAACAGTTGGATCGCCTCTGCCGGTGATCCCGCCCTGTGGCGAAGATATTGGAAAAAGAGATTGGTCTGTATGTAACCCGCCAGGAGACTGCCGGAAGAATTCATGTCCAGGAGGGTGGGGGGATTGCTGGAAAAGAATCCCTGAACGAGAGGGAGATCATATTGCATCATGCGGTCCTTCTGGGATTCGGGGAGATTTCCCAGGAGCATAGGGCTGACTTCTGCGATCCCCTCAGAGATCCACTGTTCGTGGAGGGGGATGTTCTGAACCACGATACGACGATAAAAGGTAAACAGGTGCGAGGTTTCGTGGATGACCGTTTCCAGGGCCAGCTTTTTGGCCTTTATACGCGCTGCCTCATCGCCTCCGCCCGAGGTCCCGTCATAGAAAGGATGCAGGTCGAGGTAGACGATCTGGTTTTCATTGGAGCGCCCCTTGAGGGAGGTGTCACCGCCGGGGCAGAGGCCTGATGTGTAGGAATCCTCAAAGAGATCCCGGGGGGCAAAATATCCGGCAATGAATGAGGGATTGGAAACCGTATAATCGTCCTTTATATCCATCGCAAGGATTACGATTCGCCCGGTGCTCTGAACGTCCGGTACGGAGCCCGCTCCGTAAATATCTCTCAAGTCATTATAGGTTGTTTCAAGGGACTGAAGAATGTCCACTGCTTCAGCAGAGGTCATGAGGGAGGAAAGGGCCTCTTCGCGGTAGAGCACGTAATGAGCAGTAACAGCCAGGCGGTCCGCATCCACTTGATAAAAATCACAGGGGGCCGCTTCGGCCTTGCGGTTTTTAGCCCAGAAGCTGTAAGAGAGAGGGCCGCCCTCGGTGTCACACCGCCCCTCTGGGGCTCCCGGGACACAGCCGCTTGCCGGAACCGGAAGATTGGCGGCAGGGGAACTCTGCGTTCCGCCGCCGCCCCCACCGCAGCCGGTCAGGGCGGGGATGCCGAAGATCAGAGAGATCAGCAGCAATACTCCGATCAGCCATGCATTGGAATAAGGAAACAGGCTGTTGGCGCTCGTCCGGTATCTCATGGCGTCCCTCCTCAGGGTATTGGCTCCACGGCCCGTTTGATGATCGGTGCGTTGACTGCCGGATCAATGTTTCCCGTGGCCCACCATTTGGGGGACGGGGGATCGGGGACATCAATCCCGCCTATGGTAACAAGGTTGTACAGTAATCCCTCCTGGTTAACGAAATCCCAGATGGAATCCTGAACACCGGCTTTTACAGTCTGTTTTATGGGTATGGCGCAGATGGCCCCCCATTTGAAGGTGAACCCGCTGTAGATGACGATGTCCAGGGATGTGGTGGAACACATGAGCCAATCGTCCGGCTGTTCAGGGTAATAATCGTCGCACTCCGAGCTTATGTATTCGTAGTAGTGTCTATAGCTTCCCCGGCCTCCGGGAGTCTGGTCGTTATGAATGTCGATATATTCGATCTGGGGGAAGGTGATGTTCCCGAGACCTATGTCGCTGCTTATGACCTGGGGTTTCGTGGGAGCGTTGGGGGTCCCGAAGCCGCAGACCAGGGCGGGCACCAGGGTGCGCCAGCCGTACTGATCGATCAGGGCCTTGATCCTGGTGCCCCTGGCGGCATTACAGATCTTGGCACAGCGTTTGGGTCCGAATCCGGTAAAGGTTGTTACCGTGCCGGTTCGGCTGGTGCCGTCGCCGATCCCGGTTCCGTAGTGCATTATACACGCCATTTCCTTGGCAAGCAGACGGTTGAGGAGATAGACTGCCCCGCTGTAAACGACGCCGGCGTTGAGTTCGTTCAGGAAGGCTGAGGTGACCTCGCCGGGCAGGTAGTTGATGAGGGCGTTTAGTTCCCTTATGTCCCGCATGCCGTTAAGAACATTGATGGTCTTGTTGTAGTCGGTTACATCACCGACGATAATGGAAACAGGCTGAGCGTCGTTCATCCCCAGCATGAACTGGGTGAGACGCTTTTTGCCGTTAAGTGTTGTGTCGGCGCAGGAACAGCCGCTGGGATCCTCGGAAATCAGGTGATTTCCGGGATCATTGGTGTCGTAACTGCTTTGAACTCCGCAATAACGGGTCCCGTTGAGGATGTAAATCAGCTTGGCCTGTTCGGCGGCAGGCCGCTGGGCACCGGCATCATAATCCCAGCCCAGCTTGTTGATGGTGGACCAGACGATACTGCAGTCCCCCTGCGGTTTGCTGCCGCTGCCTTTTCTCTCGGAAGCCCCGATCTCGTTGACGAGACGTACCAGTTGTGTATAGTCAACCGGCGGAGTGGAAGGGGATGTGAATCCGTTGAGGATATTCAGAAGCAGATCGATGTTCTGAACATGGTTGATGATGTCGGATAAATATCTTACACGGTCCATGCCTCCGCCGGATCTGGCCGTCCCGTCCAGGTTGATCTTGCAGAGAAGCCCCGTCAGTTTGTTCAGATCACCCATGTCGTTCATGATGCGGACGATGTTGGTGGCTCCGTCCGTCGTCACGACCTCGTTTATGAGCACGGTAAGCCGGCCCAAACCGTCATTGGTCGCCGTGCTCATGGCATCCGTGTAACGCGGAGAGGGCGGCTCGTGAGCGGGATAGCTCTTATTGCCCATGGTATCCAAAATCTGGCGCATCCGGGAGACCTGTAGTACGGGATCGTTGAGGATGGTGGCCATCAGTTTAACATTGCTCAGATTGTTGATGACGTCGGAGATATATCGAATCCTCTTCACATCCTTGATGAGATTCGTAAGGTTGGAAATCTTGGAAAGATTGACGCTGTTGATGAGGTTGACAGTATTATCCGCTCCTGTGGCACCCAGGTCGTTAATAAAAGTGGTCAGGCGGCCAAAGATGTCGGTAGTGCATCCGACAGAGCCGGCCACCTGACGCTCAGTGATATAGAGTGTCCAACTGTCAATCTTGCCGTAGTAACAACAATATTCCTGTTTTACCTTGAATCTCCATGTCCCGTTGGAATTCTGTCCGTCAAAGGCAGACAGAAGACTTTCTGGGCGGTAGGTTCCTGTAAAGGGGGCCGATCCGCTGGAAATGGCCGTGGATGCCGCATCGTCAAAGACTGTGTTGATATAGTTGGCGTTTAGCCCTCCCCGGTTGATGGCGAGAGGAACCTCTATGCTGGCAGGGGAGATGAGGCTCAGTTCAAGATCGGTATCATAATCGTAAATTACATTGACCTTTGCACGGGCATCCCATATGGAAGTGGGGCCTCCGGTTACGCTGATGTTGGAATAGGAAGTGGAATAGGGAGAAAGGTTAACGTCGGACGTATTGCTGTAGGTGTAGACCGGGTAGTAGTATTCCCCGGTTCCCCCGCAGAGGGGGTCAGTATACTTATTGGATTCGTCATTCTGGTAAAGATTGTTCATGATGCCGATCATCTTGGGTACGCCTTCGGGATTCTTGAGGCCGCTCAGGATTTTTCCTATGAAGGAGGCTCCCATTGCACCAGAACCGCCGGAGAGATCATTGACCAGGCGTACCATGTGGTAGGAGATGGTGAGATTGTAGCCGCCTCCGCTGATGGTGTTGATGATCTCGATCATTCTTCCTGAGGCGGTGGGATAAGATGTCTGTCCCGTCGTGACGATGGAGGAACCGTGAAGGGCCAGGTTGTTGAAGATTTCCGGCATGTAGGAGGTGCTGATTGCGCCGTTGACGATGGTCTTCATGTCGTCCAGGGAAACACCGTTGAGAATGCGCACCATCGCCGCGGCACCGGCGCCGTCCAGCCCGTTCAGGATCAGGTACATTTTTTCACCGGGAGGGCCGTTGAGCTCATTTATCAGCCGGTAGACCTTGGTGATATCCGTTGCGTAGTCGATTACGTCTACGACATGTTTGCTTGCTGCGTCCCCCACCAGGTTGTTTAAAACACTCACCAGGGTGCTCACTGCTGTAAGGTTATTGGCGATGGTTACCATTTTGGGCTCTGCACCGGCATCCGAGGGGAAAGCCGTCTTGTTGATAACGTTAACGATGTTGTTCAGCCCCACCTGTGTCAGCCCGTTGAGAACGTCGGATATGGTGTTTTCCGATGAGAGAGTGAGACGATTTAAAAGAATGGCTACTTTCTTATAGGGGAGAAGATCCGCACCCCGGTTTCCCGGCACGGTAATGTCATCAATGCAGGCGCAGTCGTCTCCGGCGCTGCCGGTATCATCCTTCTCGTATTCCCATCGTAGACGATGAATACCGGCGCCAAGTGTTGCTGAGGAAGCGGCGCCCCAGGAGGCATCGCCCGAGGTTATATTAACCAGCACGTCATCCACATAGAATTTCAGGTAATCCTTCCCGCTTTCCGAACTGACTCTGCGGGCATAGCTTACAGCGCCTGACACAGTCAGGTTAACCGTCATCTCCAGGGAGGCGATCTGGCCGTTCCCCAGAGGGTTGATTCCAGCCTTTCCTATACAAGCGGCTTTGGGATGAGAACCATCGGAGGTAACCTTCCATTGCTGGTTTCCGGAGAGTGCCCAGTTCTGGGCTTTGAAGTCCCCAGTTTCAAAGTTGTCATCATTGCCGACAACTCCAGTTACATTGAGATTGTTGATGAGGTCTGCGAGAATCGAAGGATTGTTGATGCGGTTGAGGGTGGTAATCAATGAATAGGTTCCGTCGGGGTTGACCTGGGGTGATCCGTTATTGGGATTGGTGATGTTGTTGATGATCCCGGTCATGTTTTCCAGGGCGGTCAATTCGTTGATGATGGTCGTCAACTTTCTTAAATCGAGGGTATTGTTCAGTATCCTCAGCAGCTTGACCTGGTTTTCATAAACATTGCAGGTCTGATTGAGGATGATGGGCATGGTGTTTCTGTATTCGTCTACAAGGGCGACCATAAGGGTCAGACGTTCCATGCCGGTCTTGCCGTTGAAGGTTACGACACCATGGACGATATCCTTGAGGTAATTCATGTCCTCAACGTTGTTGATCAGGTTGGCGATTTTTCCGATGGTGTCGTCCGAGGGCGGATTCTCCTCGGCTATGGCGGTATCGGTTTTATCCAGGAGGTCGACAACTTCATTGGCCACCAGGGCGTTGCTGCCGGTAAGAAGGTCAACGAGCTTGTTGACATCGCCAATGATGTTAATGAGTATCGTAAAATTGCTTAGTCCGGGACCGTAAACGAGCCGGTCCAGTTCATCCCTGCCGATCGATGTGATGAGGGTTTGATAATTCATAAATCCGATGGCACCGATCAATTCCTCCTCGGTGAGGGGATTGCTGAGGTCGTTTCGCTTGTTTCGGGCATATTCCGACTGGCTAAGGGTGGGATTGTTACTGTCGCTACAGTCCGGAGTTATTGTGAGACATAAAAGAAGGAGCATCAGCCATCCGATCCATCTCACTATTCTCATATATCGACCTCTTATCATCTTGTTTTTTATATTTTGGATGTCGGATAAGATATAATTAGAAGAAACACGATTGTCCTAACGTTCATGAAGCAAAATGGTTCAAAATTGATGAGGTTTAATCCTTTTGATTGTGGGGATATTGCAGGGGTAATGACATAATTACCCCTAACTCCTGAACTGGTCAGGGGTTAGGGGTGAATGAGATCACAGGGAGAAGGAATGCCGGATGTCTTTTCAAAAAGGAGGTCGGATTCTGTGAAAAGTAACATTCATGAAGAATGTTACCGGGTTCTTTATTGGAGTTAATTAATGATGTTGTATTGCGATTGACAAACAGTTTGCAGGGGTGTCAATTATATATGGTTTATAATCTATCAAACAGTCCCAATAAATCGGTTTTTGTGCGTGCAAGGCTTATCATGAATCATTTTTTATTGAAACTTTTTGTTTTTCTGATCTTAGGTATATCCCTCTATTCCTGTCAAGGTTATCCCTCATCCGGCACCCGGATTGATCTCAGGGGGGAGTGGTCGGTCAATAATTGTGAAGATTCTTCGTGCCGGCAAAAACATACGGGAAGCGTTCACCGGGTAAAGTTGCCGGGATATTGGCACGAATATGTTCACCGTAATAATGATCTTACAAGCCTGGTGCAGTTGGAAAGGAAGATCAGAATCTCCAGGGATTTCAGTGGTGACATGCTCATATTATCCCTTGGGAAAATCGCCGTAGCCGATGAGGTCCGTTTTAACGGTGTGCTGATCGGCAGTTCCGGCTATTTCCCCGGTGAAGGGAATCCCCTGCAGTACGGTTTCGCCTGGATGAAAAAACGTCTTTATTATATCCCGGAAAACCTCATTCGCTATAATGAGGATAATCTGCTTAGTGTACGGGTTTTTTCTCATGTCATATCGGGCATCGACGGAGATCTTGCAATTCTGCGTTACCGGTCGTGGAGCCGATACTTGAATTTAACTGAAAGCCTAACCCCTGTTTCCAGCATGAACGCTATTATGCTTACTTTCATGCTGACAATCGTTTTTCTAATGGTGCTCCATGAATACCGGAAATACTGGGAAATGCTCTATTCCGTTATGGTCATCATCACAGTCTTTTTTTTACATCTGATATTTTTGGGGCTGGATGATCTGGAAGGTCTAGTTCGCTTTAAGCTGCTCATCGGTCTGTTTCCCATGATTTATTTCTTTATAATCATGTTCGCTCATGGCTTTTTTGAATACACCAGCCGGATAGCCACGGTCATTGCGGCAGGTCTGCTCATTGTTGCGGAGCTTTTTGTGTTTCTGGCTCCCCATAGTCGTTTTCTTATAGATACGGCGTTGAGGGTCTGTCTCGCCATCATCACCCTTTATATACTGTATTATACGACGGTCTATTTGATGGTGCTGATTAAGAATCCCCGGCGGTATAGCGTCTTTCTCATTGCTGCAGTTCCTCTTGTGGCTTCGACGGTTTATACCTATTATTACCTTCTGGACCACAGGTTCTATTCCATGCCGCCGGTAATCATGTTCCATCCCGCCCTGGCTCTTGCGGGGATTATCTTCGTGTTCATACTGGACTATAAGAATATCCGCACGGAGAAGGAATCCCTGGCTCAGATGCTTCTCAGGAAATCTCAGCGGCTAAACAAGATGCTGAATGTCATTAACCGAAAGGGTGCCAAACCTGAACCCCGGGACGCCATCTACGATGTCATCAAATATCTGGAAGATAACTATCAGGAAACCTATGACCGCAAAAAGCTGGCCAGGAGATTCAACCTCAACGAGGACTACCTGGGGCAGGTGTTTCGTAAGACGACGGGTTACAATATCTCCTCGTTTATCAACCGGAAGAGGATTGAGGTCGCCAAGGAGATGCTGAAGGACACGGATATACGGGTCATCGATGTGGGCTATCATGTGGGTTTTGAAAGCCTGGTCCATTTCCATAGAATATTCAAGAAGCTTACGGGTTATACCCCCAACGAATATCGTAAAATGTAGAATTGAGAAACGATATTATTTAGACGGAACAAGTATGCCTTTATGCTAAAAATATAATGGCATAATCACATCTTGTATTTACGCTGTCCAAAAAATGAACAATCCCAATCATCTTTTTCCTGATGAATTATAAGGTAGTATTCTGGAATTTTATCATGAAAATAATAGTCGATGAAGTATGATTGTCCATGCCTGACATCAATATAGCATGACCAATCTTACTATTCCGGTGACTAACTACAATATTGAGTGCAAGAGGGAATATGTGCTACAGATCCTGGAGTATTTTCAGGTGCCTGTTTATGGCATTATTTCTGTTTTCGTGTAACGGCATTGGAGAGATGGGTGCACGTATTGATCTGAGCGGTGAATGGCAGATTGCAGGCTGTGGAGATATTCCACCTGAGTCTGCTCATACAGGCCCGGTATCGCAAAGAATCAGGCTTCCCGGAAGCTTTCATGGATACTGCTCCGATAATGATGATCTAACCGGCTTTATAGTATTGAGGAAAGAGGTTTTCATCAACAGGGAGTTTTGTAATGACATGCTTGTGCTATCCCTTGGCAAGATTGCTGTTGCTGACGAGGTGAGGTTCAACGGGGTTTTGGTGGGGTGCAGCGGTTATTTCCCTCAAAAAACAAATCCATTGAAATATGGATTTGCCTGGATGAAGAAGCGCTGGTATGGTATTCCAGCGAATCTTGTGAGATGCAATGATGTCAATACGATCAACCTTCGTGTTTTTTCACACATTATTTCCGGTATTCATGGTGATCTGTCATTATTTTCTAAAAGGCCCTTGAGTCAATACACCCAATGGGTTGAAGAGATCATCGATGTGGCTAATATCAATGCGATATGGATGATTTTACTTCTGGCCGTCCTGTTCCTTTTTGTCCTTTTCCAGTATAAGAAGTATATGGAAATGGTCTATTCGGGTTTTATTATTATTTTTGTATTTCTCATACATATGCTCTTACTCGGGTTCATCGATATCGATGGTTTTCTCAGATTCAAGCTGCTCTACGGTCTTTTCCCGGTCGTATATTTTTTTATTGTTATGTTTGCCCAGGGGTTTTTCGGACATTATAATAAAACAGTCACGGTAATTTCCGTGATTCTTCTTGTAATAGTGGAATCCCTCATCGTATTGGCACCAAACAGCAGATTTTTGAAGGAAACAGGAAGGAACTTCGCTCTTATTGTTGTAAGCATCTACGTTATTTTCTATCTATTTCTCTATATCTTGTTCCGGAAGAAAAAAAGAGTACGCCGGCACTTGTTCGTTTTTACCGCATTTGCCCTTGTGGTATCGACTTTCTTTCTCTATTATCACCTGATTGATTTTAGGTTTTATACATTTCCGCCCATTATATCCTTTTATATTGTTCCCCCCATTGCGGGTACACTGATTATATTTATCACAGAGTATAAGAGCATTAGAACCGAAAACGCAGAATTGGCGAATAGGGTTCTCCAGAAATCACGAAAGCTCAGCAGAGTGGCTTTTCAGCTCAATAATCGGGATAGAAAACCAGAGCCCCGGGACGCCATCTATGATGTTATCAAGTATCTGGAGGAGAATTACCAGGAAACCTATGACCGTAAAAAGCTAGCCAGGAGATTCAACCTCAACGAGGATTACCTGGGGCAGCTGTTCCGTAAGACGACGGGTTGCAATATCTCCTCGTTTATCAACCGAAAAAGGGTTGAGGTGGCCAAGGATTTGTTGAAGGACACGGATATACAGGTCATCGACATAGGTTATCATGTGGGATTTGAAAGCCTGGTCCATTTCCATAGAATATTCAAGAAGCTTACGGGGTATACTCCAAAGAAATACCGAAGGATACAGAATAGGGAGTGAACATGCCTTCTCTACTCTTGTTGTAAAAGGAATTTTGCTTGCCAGCCATGTAGACTTTTTCATAATGCCGGATCATGGAGGAATGGGAGAAATGCAATCTACCTTGATTGATCCGGGCAATCTCTTTGAAGTCTTGAGGGATTCTTATAAGCAGATTGAACATGCCTGGCATCGCACTGTTGATCTGGGGGTCTGTAAGAAAAATGCAATGCGCAGCATCCTCGTAAGCGGTATGGGGGGATCTGCCATCAGCGGTGATGTCGTGCGCAACTTTCTCCAGGAGGAACTGAAGCTCCCTTTTTTCGTAAACCGGGGCTACGGCCTGCCCCCCTGGGTTGATGGAAGTACCCTGGTGATCCTGAGTTCCTATTCAGGAAATACGGAAGAGACGATCTCGGTTTTCAGGAAGGCGATGAATACAGGGGCGAACATCATCTGCCTCACGACAGGGGGTATTATAAAGGAGCTTGCCCGGGAGGGTGGCTTTCCCGTGATTGATCTCCAGCCGGGTTTTCAGCCCCGCTACGCCCTCTATAACAGTTTTTTTTCTCTCCTTAAAATATTACAGGAGTTAAGTATCATTCCCAGTCAGGATGGTGTGATAAATCAGGTCATCAGGGACATGCAGGAACAGGGAACTTTTTATGTCAAGGAGGGCAACCCTGCTCAGGGTATTGCAGAGAGAATAGGGGATAAAGTCCCTGTCGTCTATACGGTTGCGGATTCAACGGATTCTCTAGGCATGCGCTTCAAGGGCCAGCTCAATGAAAACAGTAAAATTCATGCTTTTCATAATATACTTCCGGAGATGAATCACAATGAGATCATCGGATGGGAGCAATGGGATAGGGATAGAACCCCGATGGTCGCTTTTCACATTAGGGACAAAGATGATCACCCGAGAGTTGTCAGGCGTTTCAGAATTATGGAAACGATTTTCAGGGAAATTGGTCTCGATGTAATAAGACTCGAAAGCGACAAGGATAGCCTCAAGAGGAGAATTTGGGATTTGATCTATTTAACAGATTGGATATCCTATTTTTATGCTGTACAGAAAGGCAGGGATCCAGGTGAGATTGATTACATTCACCGTCTCAAAAGGGAGATGAGTGATGGTTAGAGACAGGCTGTTCACGACTCAGGAGAGATAGATGCGGGGAACGCGGGAACTGATTCCGCAAAGTACCTCATATGTTATAGTGCCGATCCTTTCGCAGAGGCTTTCCAGGGGAATGACTTCCCCTTCCATTTCCCCGAAGAGCAGCACATCATCCCCGTTATACGCGGTCCCATCGGGCCCGATGTCCACCATCGTCTGATCCATGCAGATGGTTCCAACCACTGGATACCTTTTATGCCCGATAATAACTTCCCCCCTGTTGGAAAAAAGTCTACAGTATCCATCCCCGTATCCTACAGGCAGGGTGACGATTCTTGTCTGCCTGTCGGTGATGAAGGAATGATTGTAGCTGATGCCTGTAGATGGAGGACATACCTTGAAATAAGAAACCTTGCTCTTCAGGGTCATGACAGGTTTCAGGGGTGTTCCGTCAAATCGTACATTCGGATGGTATCCATTGGGATTGTATCCGTAGAGCATAATGCCGGGGCGTACCATATTGTAATGGGAATCTTTATGGTTGATGATTCCTGCAGAGTTGGCCATATGAATGTATTCTGGAAGGGTGCCCCTGCGGCTCAGGAACTCAACCATATGGTCGAAGCGGGTAATCTGAGTTCCGGTGAATCCGCCGTCGGACTCCGCTTTTGCAAGGTGAGAAAAAACTCCAACGGTCTCAATGTTGGCCATCTCAAGGGAATCGCCGACAAACCTTTCTGCATTGTACCAGTGGACCCCGATTCTTTCCATTCCGGTGTCAATCTTCAGATGAACCCGGGCTGTCTTGCTCAAGGAGGAAGCGACACGCGAAATGGCCCGGGATTTTTCCAGTGATGAGCTGGTGATTTCCACATTATACCTGAGAAAATCTGCAATCTGTTCTGTATTGATGGCTCCGAGGACAAGAATGGGGGCTGATATCCCCTGATTCCTAAGAAACACAGCTTCTTCCAGGTACGCCACGCCCAGATAATCTACTCCGGCATTGATGAGTTCCTGGGAAGTGCGGAGTATGCCATGACCGTAAGCGTTTGCCTTGACCATGGCCATTACCTTGACGCAGGGATCGATAAGTGAACGTACAATCTGATAATTATTAATCAGTGCAGGTATAAGAATCTCTGCACGGGTCGGACGGTTTATGTAAGCTTCATGAGTAAATACCATAAGAGAAGAATTATGCCGGGAGTAATGTATTTGTCAATGAAAAGAAAAGGGCTTCAGATCGTTCTGAAGCCCTTTTCCATGGCTCCCACTTGTGAGGCGAGGAGCGGACCTTTGCTCCCCCGGTAGGACTCGAACCTACGACCAATTGGTTAACAGCCAACTGCTCTACCGACTGAGCTACAGGGGAATATTGGAACGGGATAATCATAAGCAAATGATAGTGTTTATTGTCAAATATTTTTTTGATTTTTTTCAACGCTTTAAATAATTTAAGGTTGCTATATTTAATTCTTTTTGCAACCCTCATTGGTTAAGTAGAAGTAATGTTTAGCGCGACTAAAAAATACCGAGTTTGATGCTGAGGGAGATTTTCATGGAACTGAAGGAAAGAATCAAGGCATTATCCAAGGAAAAAAATGCATTGATTCTCGCCCATAATTATCAGAATGATGAGATACAGAGCATAGCGGATTATACAGGGGATTCCCTTGAACTGGCCCGTATCGCCGCGAAAAATGATGCGGATATCATAGTGTTCTGCGGTGTTCATTTCATGGCTGAGTCCGCCTATATACTCTCACCACAAAAAAAGATCATTCTGCCGGACCTTTCAGCGGGTTGTCCGATGGCTGATATGGCGAATGAGGAAGATGTCCTCAGGCTGAAGCAGGAGCATCCGGATGCTAAGGTCGTAACCTATATAAACTCTACAGCAGCCGTAAAAGCGGTGTCTGATGTGTGCTGTACCTCGTCGAATGCTGTGAAAATCGTTCAGCGGATTGAGGGCAAAAAGATTATCTTCGTTCCAGATAAAAACCTGGGGCATTATGTAAGCAGGTTCACAGATAAGGAGCTCATCTTCTGGAAGGGGTTCTGTCCAACTCATGAACGTTTTTCCACGGAAGAACTGTCGAGAGTCAGAGAGAAGTATCCGGATGCTTTAGTTCTGGTCCATCCGGAATGCCGTCCGGAGGTTGCGGAACTGGCGGATGAAGTTCTCTCGACCGGAGGGATGGTGGAATTTGTCAAAAAGACACACGGCCAACAAATCATTATCGGAACTGAAAAGGGGATGATCTTCAAGCTAAAAACTGTTTCACCCGATAATGAATATATCCTGGCATCGGAATCCTTTATCTGTCCAAATATGAAAAAAATTGACCTGGCTAAACTGTATCATTCCCTTGAAACGGAGAGCCCTCTTGTTGCGGTGTCGGAAGAGGTCGCGGTTAAAGCCCGAAATTGCCTCGAGCGCATGCTGGAACTTTCGTATTAGGAATTCTCGTTCGGTTTTCAGGGAGAGCTTTTTGGAAAGAGAAAAGATTATAACGGTTGAAGGAATTCGTCGCAGTGTTGCGGAAAGGGGCGGAGCCGACAAATTCCAGGATCATGGGGAGTATGAGATATTCGATTCCACCGAAGGTTATACCGAGGAAGAGCTTCAGAAAATCCGGGACAAAACTTTCACAAGAGAGCTCAGGGATCTTGTCGATAAAGTTACTGATCAGGAGGATATGGAGATAACTCCCGATGAGGAACGGATCACTGAGAATAATCTCCTTCATCTCTATCATTCCCTCTTTTACAAAGCGGTCAGCCTCATTGGAATGGAAAATTCCAACAGCAGTTTTAACCCCCTTGATTATCCCCAGGATACACTGTATGATTCCCTGCTGACCTCAATTGAAGAGGGTATGGCGGATATGCAGATGGAAGACTTTGCCGTACTCTCCTACGATTTTGAAAAGCGCTGTTACAGTCCCTGGATTAACCAGATAAAAGATCTCGATGGCAGTAATCTGATGATTGATTTGTCCGAGGCGCTTTTTAAAAAAATCTTTAACGGTGCCTGGGGTGTTCTTCTGACATATGAGGAAATAAAGGAATCCCTCTTTCTCTACAAAAGATTTCCACTTTCTGAAAGAGAGAAAGTATATTTTTTCGCTCTGAGAAATCTCTGGTCTAAATTTTCCTCCCTTTACCCTGAGATCATGTCCCATCCCGGTGAATTGTCAACGATCGTCATGATCAAGACAAACAGCCCCTTCCTCAATACCGAGGAGGAAATCCATAATCGCATTGTCGATCATCTGATGGTTCATTATCTCCTTTTTGACCGTATCATCAGCGGAAATCTCACCATCTCGGCGGACAATCTAAAGAGAGCCTATTCCCTCATAGAGTACTATTACAACCTTTATCGCTGCCGGGAAGGAGGTCAAATTTTCCTTCTTCGCTGTGTATATAGAGGGAGTATAAGTGCTTATTATCTTTTCAGGCTGCTTCAGGCAAAAATAAGGGGTTTGTTGTATAAGGAAACAGTCGCCTCTTATATTAAACTGGATATGATCATAGTATTTACAAACCGGGATGAGGGGGAGCGGCTGTCAGAAATCATTGAGGAGATGAATCGCTTGCACGATAATCTCATCCAGAAAGAAATCCTCGAGATTGATGATCGGAGCAGTTTCAATCATTTGCTTCTGGAAAGTCTCATTAAATGAAACCTCCTGCAGATCGATATTCAATTACAATTTCAATCGGAGTTGATTCGATACTGTTCTGGTAAATTGTTAATAACTAGATCCGGCCCCCAGCAGTCGAATATTGGAAATACAGGCTTGAAATAAACAGTTTTTTTACGTATAATATTATAATGTCAATTATTCCAAAGAAACTACTGCTCTGCCTGTTGCTGATGGGGAGTGTTATATGCTTTGACCTGAAGGATTTAATAGCAGCGGGCAGTACGGGTACCTCTGGGGCGGATTTCCTGGAAATCGGGGTTGGGAGTCGTCCCCTGGGTATGGGTGAGGCTTTCACGGCGATGACCGGGGATATAAATGCCATCTACTACAATCCGGCCGGATTGGGTACCATGAAATATCCTACCCTTTCTATAATGCATCAGGAATTGATACTGGATTCAAGGTTTGAGAACATAAGTGTTGCCTTTCAGCCGGTGGAGGATATGAACGGCTTTCTGGGTATCTCCAACTCCGTCTTCTGGGTCCCCCCCTTTGAAAAAATTGATATTGAGGGCAATGAAACAGGTAAGGTCTATTTTTATAACGCCAGCGGGGTAATGGCATATGGTTACTCTTTCGGGTTTGTCGAGGTCGGAGGGTCCTTTAAATATATTTACCAGAAGATAGATACCCTGACCCTGCATTCCTATGCCGCTGATGTGGGTATACTTAAAAGGCTCTACATGTATTCCCCCTTCGAGACGCATTTACGGAATTTTGCCCTGGGCATGTCCGTTCAGAACATCGGAACCAAAGCCAAGGACGATCCGCTGCCCAGGCTGGTTCGTCTGGGGACTTCCTACTATCTGACCAAGTGGATGGTTTTCAACGTGGATATGATAGAAAGCCTGATCGAAAGCTCGGATCTCTATGACTTCACCTATGGCTTTCAGGAAAGCTTTCGTATGAACACCGGTGTCGAATTCACCTATATGGACATACTCTCATTGCGCACCGGATATCGATTCAATGACGCCGGTACTTATTCTTTCGGGATGGGTTTCAATTATCAGGTTCAGAATGTCGGATTCAATGTTGATGCATCCTATTCGGATGCGGGTGTTTTCGGCCCGACCTATTCTTTTACGGTGGGTTTCAAGCTCATGCTGAAGGTCATAACGATGGAAGACAAACAGATGGCGGAGAAGTATTATCAGGAGGGAATAAGATTCTACATCAACGATAATATCGATGCTGCCATCGAGGCTTTTGAAAAGTGCCGGGATTACAACCGCTATCATAAAAATGTCCGGCAGAAGATCAAAGACCTGGAGGAATTGCGAAGATTAAAGAAGGAGAATGAGAAGATTGAGAAAGAACTCAAGGAAAAATCATGAGCTCCGCCCCTTGAATATAGAAACGAATTACTGCCCGTCGGCGGAGGGTTCTGTGCTGTTCAGTATGGGAGATACCCGGGTTATATGTGCTGTCAGCTTTTCCGGTGAGGTACCGGACCACGCGAAATCGAAGGGATCGGGATGGCTTTCGGCGGAATACACGCTGCTTCCCTATTCCACAAGGCCCCGTTCCGGCCGTCGGACTATAAAGCCGGATGGGCGATCTGTGGAGATACAGCGGTTGATAGGGCGATCCCTGAGGGGAATCCTCGATCTTGCTATTCTGAAGGGTTGTGCTCTTCAGGTGGACTGTGATGTCCTGCAGGCGGATGGAGGAACCAGAACCGCTGCCATAACGGGCGCCTACATCGCCCTGAAGATGGCCCTGAGCCGATTACGGGATCAGGGAATAGTAGACGGTAATCCGTTGATATCCGCTCTTGCCGCGGTCTCTGTCGGTTATGTGGAAGGAGAACTGCTGCTGGACCTGGATTATGGAGAGGATTCCAGAGCTGAGGTCGACCTGAATGTAGTGATGGATGGCCATCAATACCTGGTCGACATACAAGGGACCGGTGAAAAAAAGACCTTTTCTCAAGACCAGCTTATGGAGATGGTGACACTGGCGCGGGAAGGTATCGTTCAACTGCAGGAAATCCAAAACAAATATTAATACTTGACAATTATTCCGAAATGGGGTCATATAATTATGACGTTGCTTGCTGGGATAACGGAGGGTTTTGTAATGGAAGACTATCCGTTGTGGCGGGGGCAGACGTTGTGATGGTGTTGCGGATTCCCTGCATAATATCATCAGATCACAATATCGATACTAAATAAAAAAATAGGAGGTTTTTTATGAAGCAAGAGGATTATTTACTTGAGGATCTTATCTTCGGAGATGACGAGGATGGTTCCGATGAGGATTACAGCGAATCCTCCAGCGACGATCTCGAAGAGGGCGTTGAAGTCAAAGGCGCCGGTTCGCAGTTCGTCGATTCCGTGAAGGGAATGCTGGTCGGATTCCTCTGTTTTATCATCTCATGGCCGGTTCTCTGGTGTGGCGCCACACGGACTGAGCTTGGCAAGGAATTTGCAAAAGCCGTTCCGATTGAAAAGGCCTCAAAGGACGGGCAGTTGGTATTCCTGACAGGAACACCCAAAGCCGATGAGATCGGTGATGGAGCTAGTCTACCCAAGGGGAAATATCTGGCCATCAACAAACAGATAGAGTATTACGCAGTGGTTTCCAAGGAAAAATCAAAAACCCAGAAAAAGGGAACGAAACAGGTTACCACAAAGTGGACGGAGTACACTCTGGAGTGGACCAGTTCTCCCAAGCCCATCCAGATGAAATACAAGAAGGACCGGGATACTTGGCGCAGGTTTGCCCAGAGCAACAATCTCCCTTCCAGTGTAAAGAACCCCGTGGTTCCTGAGGGTGAGAAGACCTCTGATATGATTACGACTCCTAACTGTACGGTCAATGATTATACAGTTCCTGTAAAAGATGTTCGGTTTAAAGGCGGTTCCAAAGAATTGGATAAAGTCTATCTGAAAGGCAAAAAAGACAGCCCCAAGGTGGGCGATAAGAGGATCTCCTACAGCGTTTATCCATCCGATATACAGTATACCTTTTCCGGCGAAAAGCAGGGCAAGGCTCTGGGAACTCATACCGTTAACAATGAGCCCATCATCGTTGCCGCAGACGGAGGACCGGACAAGCTCATTGCCAACCTGAAATCAGAAGACCGTATGATGTGGTGGATTTACCTCATCATCGGGTTTGTACTCATGGCGGCGGGCTTGAATATGCTGGTGGGGCCTCTGACGACGCTTCTGGATTTCATCCCCTACGTCGGGGAATTCGGCGCAGGTCTCATCCGTTTCATCCTGACCATTGTTGCCGCAGTATTATCCCTGATTTTCTATCTGCTCGTTTACTACTGGTGGATCGTTCTGATCATCGTGGCGGGCGTTGTCGGTTTCCTTATCTACAAGAAAAAATCGGCTGCACCGGCTTCTGCATAGTTCTGAGCTTTCAGTAGTACGAAAGCACGTAATCGGTCCTGATCGAATCAGAGATCGGGTAATAAAATCCCGGCATTGATGCCGGGATTTTTTTATGATCCCCTGTCGGAAAAATTCCGATAATTTTAAAGACTGTGGTTTGATGTTCGCATTTTATTGGTAAAGGCTGGTTTTTGATGAAAAGGACGGCATTAATTACTGTTGTATTATCCTTTCTTATGACCTCGGGTCTCTTCGCACAGCAATATGTACGGAATACGTCTCTCATCGATGCCCCTACAGCTTATACCATCCCCAGAGGTACATATCAGGTATCTTTCCTTGGGTATGACAACGGGGGAGTGGAGTTGAAAACGATACTTGGACTGCATGACAACCTCTTCCTCGGAGTATCCTTTGATGTTCAGAACGCCATAGGGAAGGACCGTTCTCAGCCCAATGTGCCCGGTGTTATTGCCAAATTAAAATTTACCGACGGCTGGGAGCAGTTCCCTATATCCATTTCGGTCGGATACGATTCCTTCTATATCGGCCAGCAGGGTAAGACCACGTATGTTAAAAACGGGGAGGATTACAACAGGGATGACGAACGGTACAGTAAGAATGAATTGAATCGCATGATCTATGGACCTTATCTGGCCATAACCAAGCCGATATATCTCTTCGATGACGAACAGCATCTCCATTTCGGCCTCAGGGTTCCTACACAGCCCAATTACGTTCCTGGGGATACTTCCTATTATCTCGGTTTCGATATTCCGATGGGCCAGTATTTCATGGTCAAGGCTGAAGGGGAGCGCATCTATTATGATTTTTCCCGGGGAAGGGAATGGCTTTTTAACGCCGGTGTCCGCTATAATTACCTCAATCACCTGGGCATGGAGCTGGATTTTCTCTTTCAGCGGCACGAGCCGGTCAATCGAATTGTTCGGATAGAATATCACAACGAGTTTTAATTCATCCCCATCCAAAGGAATACCCTCCGGCCAGGGATATCTCTGGCCAGAAAATCCCAGAAAAAACAGTAAAAAAGATATTACAACATAATTGACAAATAAAGCTACTTTTTTTAGTCTATCACCCGTATCAATAACGGTTTTGTTTGGTGTGATGGGCTGGAGCTGGGGCAGATTGCGACAGGTGTGTATACGGGCAGCCCACTAATAAAGAATTCTCGACGAGGTCATTATGGACAGATTTTTCTACCCCAAAAGCTTGGTGATCATTGGCGTCTCCGTATCTAAGATCAATCTGGGTAAAATTATTGTTATCAACAACAAGAAACGCGGTTATTCCGGCAATCTCTATGGTATTGGTTCTCAGGAGGGGGATGTGGAAGGAGTGCGCATCTATAAAAGCCTGAAGGACCTCCCGGAGGTGCCCGATGTAGCGGTCATCATCACCCCTGCGGAAACCGTACCCGGTTTGATGCGGGAATGCGGGGAAATGGGGATTGACCGCGTGGTGATCGAATCCGGTGGGTTCAGTGAATTCTCCCATGGGGATTATTCTCTGGAAACAGAAGTTGTGGACATCGCAAAAAAATACGGGATTAAATTTATTGGCCCCAACTGTATCGGAACGGTCAATTTCGAGATCAACATGATGATGCCCTTCGCTTTCTTCGAAGGAGATGTCCCGGTCGGCTCCGTTTCCGTGATATCGCAGAGCGGAGGGATCGGCAATACCTACATGCACGCCCTGCCGGAGAATCACATCTTCCTGCAGAAATTTGTTGCAGTGGGCAACAAGTTGAACCTGGATGAAGTGGATTTTACAGAATACTATGTTAGGGATCCCAAAACAGACTGTATCGTGGAATATCTGGAGGGATTCAACCGAGGCCGTGCCTTTTTCGATGTGGCCCGGACTTCCGATAAGCCGATTATCGTACAGAAATCTAACCGCTTTGAGACCACCGCCAGGATAGCCCAGTCCCACACGACGGCTTTGTCCGCCAGCGATGATGTGGTGGAGGCCTCGTTTTATCAATCCGGAGTCATCAGGGCTGAGGATGAAGAGGAAATGATCATGGCAGCTAAAATCATGCAGCTGCCTCCCATGCGAGGACGCCGTGTTGCTGTCCTATCCCGCTCGGGGGGGCATGCCGTCATATCCGCGGATTCCTGCGCCAAGTACAATTTTGAAATTATCCCCTTTCCTGACGGTTTTATCGACCGCATCCGCAGCATGTACCACACCCGGGTGATCGCTCATCAGAATCCTCTGGATCTGGGGGAAATATTCGATTATACGATCTTTATCCGAATCCTGGAAGAGGCGATTAAACTGGAAGAAGTTGATGGAATACTCTTCAACCATCTTTATCAGGCGGGGTATGAATCTGCCATGTCCCGAACCTTCCTGGACGGGGTGAAGGAACTCGTCGAGAAGTACAACAAACCCGTTTCCATGGCTATTATTTCTAATGTGGAGGAGATAGTGGATATTGCGAAAAATCACCCTTATCCTATATATAATTCTCCTCTGTCAGCGGCAAAGGCGTTGAACATATCAGCTGATTATTATGAACGCCGTCAGAAGAGGGATCAGAGGGGGGGCCTTCCGGTTTATGAGCTGGATAAGGAATCCGTCAGAACCATGCAGGAAACCTGTAGCTCCGCAAGCCGCATACCTTTGACGGACGAAGCTCTGGCTGTCTGCCGTGCCGCAGGTTTGAAGACGGTACCGGGGTATAAGGTGATGGCCGAGAGTGATCTGGATGAGTTGCCTCTAAAGGCCCCCCTTGTGCTGAAGCTCATATCTAAGGATGCCAGCCATAAAACTGACGTAGGCGGGGTGCGGATTGGTTTGCAGAGTCTTGCAGAGGCATCACTGGCTATAAGGAAGATGAAAGACAGTCTGGGACGCAGCGATAAAAAACTGAGCATAGACGGATTTCTGATTCAGGAAATGGTTCAGGGAGGAGTGGAGTTTTTTGTCGGAGCCCGCCAGGATGAGCATTTCGGTCCCATCGTGACCGTTGGCCTGGGAGGTGTCTTCATTGAAATCTTTAAAGACCGTAGTCTTCGTCTGGCACCGGTTACTGTTGCGGAAGCCCACGATATGATCCGTCAGCTGCACTCCTATCCCATTATCCAGGGGGCGCGGGGTAAAGAGCCGTTGGATGAGACGGCTCTTGTGGAGGTGATATGCCGCATTTCCTTCCTCATGAGCGCTTTTCCAGAAATCAGTGAGATCGATCTCAATCCGGTGATACTCCATCCCCAGGGGAGGGGGGTTTCAATCGTTGATGCCAGGGTATTTTTCGGGAAGTGACCTTCGTCGTCTTCTTTAATTCGGGAGTTCCCGCATAATTTCTTGCCAGAAGCACTTTGTCATGTTATTATTTCAAAATGACAGGGGAAGGATGATCCCTTGAGGGTAAATCCTTCCCCTGTGGGATCAATATTCACTGTCTCGGTGATCCCAGGAAACGGAGGCACTACAGATGCCAGTTGGTGAAAATGCTGAACCACAGGTGGGATATTTCGGTAAGCGAGGCTGTCGCTTTGCAGAAAGAGCTTGCCGGTAGCCTTGTCATCCGGGGCATGCCAGGTGAGTTGAAACTGCTGGCAGGGGTTGACATCGCTATAAGGAAGAATGAGCAGAAAGCCTATTGCGGGATTATTGTTTTCTCATACCCTGATCTGGAGGTGGTCGAAGAGGCATTCCTTCAGGGTGATCTGCTGTTCCCCTATGTGCCTGGTTTGCTCTCCTTCCGGGAGGGACCGCTGTTCCTGGAGACCTACAGGACTTTAAAAGTGAAACCGGATCTCATTGTCTTCGATGGTCAGGGGATTGCCCATCCCAGGAAATTGGGGATTGCCTCACATATGAGCCTTTTTATCGGGAAGCCGACGATCGGATGCGCCAAATCCCGACTCTATGGAACCTACGAAGAGCCGGGAAATAACAGAGGTGACAGATCCTATCTCCTCGACCGTGACGGGGTCCCTATTGGAATCGTGCTGAGGACACGAGATCGTACAAAGCCGGTTTTTATATCACCGGGATCCGGGATCGGCATTGACGAGTCAGCAGTCATTATGGAAAGATGCTGCGGCAAGTATAGAATCCCCATTCCTACCCGGGAAGCTCATATCCGGGTAGGGTATTACAAAAAAAAGGAAAGGGCCCTTTGAGGACGGAAGAACTCGTTATCTATCTGCAGAAAATTTATCCCTATGGAATCCTTCCGCTGATTACCAGTTTAGGCTTCATTGTGATCATTGCCAATCTCATTCTCAAGGGATATAAAAGAAAAATCGCCTGGGCCAGTTTTACCTTCTGCTTGAACCTTGTGATATGGATTATCGCCGGGGGAATTCTCTTCGTTTTCCCGGAGAGTGACTTTTTATCCGTGGTCAAAGAAATCTATTTTTGTGCATGGCTCTTCATTCCGGTATCAACCTATTATTTTACCATAACATTTTCCAATTCAAGGTCTCCTTATATCTATGTCTTCCTATTCATCAGTCTGCTGCTGGTATTTCTCAATTACTATTTTGATCTCTCAGCCGTTCAGAAAGGGTATTTCGGGCATTATCCGCGATTGTTATTTCCCATGAACTATATCGGGAATACCTATTATTTCACATGCTCCAGTATCGCTCTCATCCATCTTTATGAGGTTTTCATCAATTCCGTTGACAGTATAAAGAGGAATCAGGCGCGTCTTCTCTGGCTCGGAACATCCATCGGATTCATGATTTCCATAACGGAGACCATGTATGTCCTCTCGCAAAACGGGGTTGCGGAAAAATCAGAGGCTGATACCGTTAAATATATTATTAATCTAAGCATTATCGCTCTTGTCATCCTTTGTTATGTAATACTTCTCTATATGTACCGTTCGGTCAAAAGGGGACGTTTCAGGCTATTGAGCCCGATGAAATCTGTCGGGGGGATTGCACTGTTATTGCTCCCTTATAATCTGGGATTGACTTATTTGTTGATACAGCATTCCTATGCTATGTATCCCCTTAAGGATATTGGCCTGATCATCGGAATATTCTTCATCAGTTACGCTATCCTCAGATATCGTCTGGTTGACATTACGGAGATCTTTAGGGGATATTACGTCTACATCTTCGTTTCTCTTCTGTTCATATCCCTCTATTTCTGGATTATATCCTTCCTTGAGACGGATAGCCGAACTATTATGCTGTTGCTCTTCTACGTTTTCCTCATGGTTCTGCTTTTCAATCCGCTTCAGATGGCACTGCAGAATTTCATCAATAGATTTGTCCTGGGGCAGAAATATGATTATCAACAAACTTTACGGGACATCAGCATGCAGCTTGTGACCGTTTTGGATTACAACAGGCTTATCGAATTGATTACGGATGCGGTTGTAACCAACCTTAAAGTGACCTCGTTTGCCCTGATACTTTATGATGAGGATACTGATAACTATGGTGTTGCTTCATCATATGGTGTTGATGCCGATGAGCAGCTAACCTTTAGCCCTTCTCATGCACTTATCAACGTCCTCCGGCTGGCCAACAGGGAGATATTCCTGGAAGAACTTGTCGAGAAGGGAGAAGACGAATTCAACAGGGAATACCGGGACTTCTTTAATTATTTCCGGGCGGTAGTCATCATCCCCATGACCTATACGGGACGACTCAGGGGAATACTGAGTCTTGGGGATAAGGCATCTGGAGATATCTATAATCAGGAGGACATTGCCCTGATGCAGATTATGGGCAATCAGCTTTCCAACGCTCTGGACAATGCCCGTCTCTATGAGCTGGCTATCCGGGATGGTCTGACCCGACTCTACATCTCGCGTTTCTTCCATCAGCGTATTCTCGAGGAAATTATGTCGGCCATTCGGCAAAAGAGATCCCTTTCCCTGCTTATGATAGATCTGGATCATTTCAAATCCATCAACGACACGTACGGGCATCAGGTAGGGGATGTATTGCTGAAGGAAATATCAAGGCTGATCGTTGAACACGTGCGGATGATCGATCTGGTGGCGCGTTACGGCGGTGAGGAATTCGCCGTTATCCTTCCTGAAACGGAAAATGAAATAGCTGTGACCATAGCGGAGAGAATAAGGAAGAGTGTGGAGAATCATATCTTTTACGAGCAGATTCTAAAGACTGTGTCCATTGGAATCGCAACGATTGATGGCGGCAGTCTGTCCGACACAATCTACTATGATGCCAACCTGACCAAAATGGAACGGGAGCAGATCACGGAGCAGGTCAAGATAGTGCTGATAAAGGAGGCGGATGATGCACTCTATGGTGCGAAAAGGGAGGGGCGTAACAGATGCAGGAATGCCGGTGTGATAAAATCGATGCCTGAGAGGGGAGACTAATTCCAATAACTCAACAAAAGGCGTTTTTTTATTGAATAGCCGTAATTAATTGCAATTTTAATTGTGGTACTGTTGACGCTTCTCTGAAATTTGTATAAATTGTTATCTGAACAAATAAAAGGAAAGTATTGATAATCATTTTAATAATACAAAAGAGTGTGATAATTTAACCACCCATTGTGAAAGGTTTTTACAGATGAACAGATGCAGCGAAGCCAAGAAGTTCAGCCTCATACATCCTTCGGAAATGAATGAAAAAGTCTTCCTGAAAAACAGTATCTTCGATGATAGATGCCGTGATGAACTGCGAGAGATAAGCAAGCATGATATTATAGCCAGAATAGGGGATATTCTAGGAGGTTGCCCGACCAATTTAAACAAGGCCGAGGAGATCTTCGACACTCTGAAATTCCACATTGCTAATTACATCATACATCATGAATATGATACGACACAAGGAGTCAGTGCGGATCTTCTTTTATGGCTGGATAGCCGTATCAACCCCGGCAAGGCTAAAACGCTCAGCGATTTTCTTTCGAAATATATTAAGTCTTAGCTGAACGGTGAATAAATCCCCAATTCTTTTGCATACCTGCTGTGCCCCCTGCATAAGTCATGTAAGGGATGTTTTATGCAGTGACTTCGATGTCATTTCCTATTTTTACAACCCGAATATTTATCCGATGGATGAATACAGAGCGAGATTGCAGGAATTGCGCCGTTTCTCTCTGCTTATGGACTTTCCGCTTCATGAAGGGGAGTATGATCAGGAAAACTGGCAGGAGCGTGTGAGACCTTTCGCTTCTCTTGGTGAGCGCTCTGAACGTTGTTGGCAATGCTACCGTATAAGGCTTGACCGATCCTTCAGGTTCGCACGCGATAATGGCATCACAATCGTAACGACGGTGTTGTCGATTAGCCCCCATAAGGATGCCCGCATGATCAATCAGATAGGGAGAGAGCTTGCTGATAGCTACAATATGGAATTTTTAGAGGCTGATTTTAAAAAAAAGAACGGGTATAAAAAATCCGTTGACCTCTCCAGAATGTACGGCTTTTATAGGCAGAACTATTGCGGATGCATATACTCAATGAAGGAGAGAGCGGGGAATGAATAAAAAGTTCTTTTGGGGCTTGGCGGGTTTTATCATTCTTTACTTCATCGTTCAGGGTATATCGCGATTTTATATCGATTATGAGTGGTTTCGGATTAATGATCACCTTGATATTTTCTGGACGCTCTTTTTCACAAAATTTAACGTACAGACCCTCTTTACTCTGATTTTCATCGGGATCTTCATTTTAAATTTTCTTCTAATTCGCCTACTGGGGGGGAAGGGGAGGATTTTTACAAAAAACATACTCGACAAACTCCAATTGCCAGTTTTTGGGACCCCTAAAAGGGCTTTATTCCTTCTTCTTTTCATAGGAGTCCTGATCGTCGGTATTCTCATGGGTATTGCCGCTTCTGCCTATTGGAAAGAGTATCTTGTCTACAAGCATTCCGTTCCATTTGAAGGATATCCTGCCGATCCCATTTTTGAGATGAACATCGGGTTTTATATCTTCTCTTTGCCCTTCCTGGAGTTTCTGTTCCACTGGCTGATGGTTACCCTGGTCATTATTGTCATTTTCTCGGCAGTTTTTCATGTTCTCAACGGCGGAATTACTGTGCAGAATGGAAAAATCGAGTTCTCCCTTTTTGCCCGATCTCATTTATCTACTCTGCTGGCGATGATCGTATTGCTCTATGGTATAGGGTATCGTATTTCTGCTTTTGAGCTCCTCTTTACCAATCGGAGTAAATTTTTCGGGGCCGGCTATACGGATGTTCACGCCCAATTGGTGGCTTACAACGCCTGTATGTATATCTCGTTTTTAGCGGCCGCTCTGCTCCTCTTTAACATCTTTCGAAGAAGCTTCAAGCTCCCCATTGTCGTGCTGATAACAATCCTACCCGTATATTTTGTACTGGGCACTATTGTTCCATCCATACAACAGCGTTTTATAGTCGAACCCAATGAATTGGACAAAGAAAAACCCTACATTTCCAACAACATACGCTTCACCCGTATGGCTTATAATCTGGAACGCGTGTTGGAAAAGAGTTTCCCTAATAAAACCAATTTGACATACAGAGATATTGTAAAAAACAGGAGTACCCTGGAAAACGTCCGCCTCTGGGACTGGCGTCCCCTGCATCAGACTTACAAACAATTGCAGGAGTTGAAGCCATACTATCATTTTAATGATGTCGATGTAGATAGATATGAGATTGATAAGAAAAAGATCGCTGTCAACCTCTCGGCAAGGGAGCTGAATCTCGATAATCTTGGTAAAGCGAGCCAGACATGGCAGAATATACATCTTATTTATACCCATGGTTACGGCTTTGTTCTGAGCCGGGTGGACAAGATCACACCTGAAGGTCTGCCGGAAATGCTGGTATACGACATACCTCCCAAGTCTAAAATTCCCATCGAGATTAAAAGACCGGAGATATATTACGGGGAACATCACAATCCCTATGTGATAACCGGAACGACGATAAAACCTGGAGAATTCGATTACCCCTTCGGTGATGAAAACAAGTATACTCGTTATAATGGGAAGGGAGGAGCCAGGCTTGATTCGGTTTTTAAACGCGTGCTCTTCGCGGTCGCCTTTAACGATATCAATATTTTGATTTCAGGAAGCATATCTTCCGAGAGCCGTATATTATTCAGACGGAACATCCTCGAAATGGTTAAAAGCCTTACTCCTTTCCTGGAATTCGATAAAGATCCCTACCTGGTGACATCACAGGGTAAACTTTACTGGTTCATAGATGGATATACCACCTCGTCCAACTTCCCCTATTCTACGCCGATAGTGACCGCTGCCGGGAGGAAAATTAACTATATACGCAATTCCGTAAAGGTGGTTATAGATGCCTATGATGGGACTGTCAACTACTACATATCCGATCCCAAAGATCCAATAATTAAAACCTATGCCAATATATTTGGAAAACTCTTTAAGTCTTTAACCCAGATGCCGCCGGATCTTCTCAAACACATACGTTATCCGGAAGCCATCTTCAATATTCAATGCCAGATGCTGTTGCGGTACCACATGACCAATGTCAACGTGTTCTACAACAATGAAGATGCCTGGGCTATCCCCAAGCAGATTTATGAGAGTTCCGAGGTTTTGGTTCACAGCTATTATCTTGTCACTAAACTTCCCGGGGAGAAAACAAGCGATTTCATCCTGATCATGCCCTTTACCCCCATAAAGAAAGACAATATGATTGCTTTCTTTATCGCTAAATGTGATCCGGAATCCTACGGCGAACTAGCCTTGTTTACACTGAGATCGGAAGAGCGTCGTGTAGGGAAAGAGTGTAGATCTCGGTG
>CALCJG010000306.1 GCA_937967705.1 uncultured Spirochaetia bacterium | reverse complement strand
TGACAATGAGACCACCAAACTGGTGGAGGTCTCGCACCTGTCCATGGGCGGCGGACTCCGTTTTGAGTATATGCCCCTCAATCATCTCGGGTTACAGCTGAATGCCCGGAGATCCTTCATAATGCAGAGATCCAGCTTCGGAAAGGATTATCAGAACTGGCGGGGAGCTCTGTATAAGGATTATTCCCTCTATCTGGGGCCTTCCCTCCATGCCACGGTCCGCAAGCAGTGGGATTTTACCCTGACGCCCCTTCTGGGATATGCTTTCTACAGCTTTCATGCCACGCCGGTCTATGCAAGGATGAACACGGATTATTCCGGAAGCATGAGCCGCAAGGGGAGCGGAATAACCTACGGAACGGAGATCAACTGCACCCTCTATTTCAGCGGAGGACTTTTCGTCTCCCTCGGTGTGGAGTGGATGAGGAATCCCGTTAAGTTTTCGGAACCCTTCGATTTGACCAATCCCCAGACCAATAAGAAGTATTTTGAGGGCAAGACCGCGGGAAGTATCGACAGCTACAATTTTGTTCTCTCCTCCGGTTATGCTTTTTCCAATTAAGGTTCCTCTCCCAGCGTAGCCCGTACTGTTGCATCCGCCTCATCACCCCCTATAATCTGGTCACATTCTGCGGGAGTGCTATGTTTTCTCCTGAGACGGGAGAAAAACTATTGAATAAATAGGGACCTTCCGTATGCTCATCATTTTAGGAGCGGATTGACCGTGAATGATTCCACAGGAGGATGGACGATTGACCCTCTTTGAGATTTCCCTTGCCGTGGCCACGATCCTTTTTGCCCTGTCGGCGCTGCTGGCCGTGCTGTCTCTCCATTCCGACCGGGAGGGCCTATACCGGAAGGGTAAGACCCTGTTCCTCCTTTCGTCGGGGCTTTATCTGGTTCCCGGCCTTCTACGCTATTATCCCTTCAACGCCGCCAACTTTGTTGATGTGACCGCCAGCATGTGGGGCTATTTTTATCTCCTGGCCCTCTTCCTCATCCTGACCATGGTGTATTTCGGGTTTTCCCGCTGGAAATCCTACTGGAAGCCCATCGCTGCCATCACGCTTCCCTTTATTTCCGTCATGCAGATCCTCTCCCTTCCCTTTATCCATTCCCCCCGAAGGGTGATTGTGGATCTGGAGAATAATTTGCTTCCTGTTCACATATCGGTAACGATGGTCGGAGAGCTCTTTTTCTTCTTCAGTTTCGCGGGATCGGTGCTATATGCGGTGTTGGAGCTGCAGCTGCGCAAGAAATCCTCGATGAAATTCATCTACAGGCTACCGAGTCTGGAGAGTATCGATAAGTTCAATCTCTGGGCCATCACCTGGTCTCTGGGCTTCCTCTCGGCGGGTCTGTTGGTGGGGATCGGGCTTGTGTATGTTCATTACGGGACGTTTTTCCTCTTTTCCCCAAAGGAGGTCATCATCTACGTCTCCTGGCTCCTGATCCTGCTGGTTTTTCTCCTCCGTTACCGGCGGAGGATCTCCTCCTTTAGAATCAGCCTGGTCAACATTCTGCTGTTCCTGGCGGCCATGAGCACCTTCGTTGCGACCAACATAATGATCAGGGCGGGCTTTCACAGCTTTAAATGAGATGAAAGAGGAAAGAAGAATATCGGAAATCATCATGGTGGGGATGAGTCACAAGACGACCCCCGTCGACCTGAGAGAATGCTTTTCCCTGCCCGATGACAGGGTCCCTTCGTTCCTGGATAAGACCGGAAGTGCCGGCATCGAGGAACTGGTTTATGTTTCCACCTGCAACCGCGTGGAGATCTATGCCGCGGTGCGGGACGTACCCGGCAGCATGGAAACCCTGCTGGGCATACTGGAGGAGATATCCTCCCTCTCCCGGGCATCTTTTGAGCCTCATATATACAGGAAATATTCCCGGGATGCCGTTTTGCATCTCCTGAAGGTGGCGGCATCCCTGGACTCTATGGTGGTGGGAGAAAACGAGATTCTGAGCCAGGTTAAAAAGGCCTACCGTCATTCCATACAGAAGAAGCGTACGGGGATCGTTCTTAACAAGCTTTTCCATCAGGCCTTCAGGACGGCCAAGAGGGTCCGCACGGAGACGGAGATAGCGCACAACCCGCTTTCCATTGCCTATATCGCCACGGAACTGGCCAAGAAAATCTACGACAACCTGTCGGAGAAGAAGGCCCTCCTGGTGGGAGCCGGAGAGATGGGCGAGCTGATCCTGAAATACTTCACCAAGCAGAATGTGGGGGATGTGACCATCGCCAACCGATCCCTGCACAACGCAGAGAGGATTGCCCTGGAGATCAACCGGGAAGCCCACATCATCCCCCTGGAGGACATCGGAGCATGTGCCGCCGAGATGGATATCATCATAACCTCCGCCTCATCGCCGGTATGTCTCCTGACATCGGAGATGCTCCGCGAGACTCTCCGGCGCCGCGGCAACCAGCCGCTGTTCCTTATCGACATCGCCGTGCCCCGGAACATTGACCCCGCGGCCCAGAGCCTGCCGAACATTTTTCTCTATAACGTGGACGACCTGGAATCGATTGCCGACGAAAATTTAAAGAACCGGCTGAACGAAGTGGAGATCGCGAGCCGACTGGTGGAATCAGACACTGCAGAATTCATGGAATGGTATGAGGGGCTGGAGGTGGTACCGGCGATCGTGCGCATCCAAAACCGCTTTGACGAGATAAGGAATTCCGAGCTGAGGCGTTACCGCAAGCGACGGCTGAAGCACCTCTCCGAGGAGGACTTCCGCATTGTGGAAGATCTGACCAATCAGATCATGACCAAGACCCTGCATAACCCGATCATGCATCTGAAGAGGTACACCGACGGCGGGAACAAAGGTCATGATGTCAGGGAGAGGATCAGGGAGAAAACAAGACTGATAGAGGAGTTGTTCGATAAATGATGAAGGGAATGAATGTGCCCCGTCTGATCTTCTGGGAGCTGACCAAAAGGTGCAATCTGAAATGCCGGCATTGCAGGGCGGATGCCGATGAGGAGGAGTTCAGCGGCGAGCTCACAACGGATCAGATAAGGGGGGTGATGGATGATATTGCTGAGACTGCCAGGCCAATCCTCGTACTCACGGGCGGAGAGCCCCTCTATCGGAAGGACCTCTTCGACCTGGCGGCTCACGCCCGGGGGAAGGGTTTCCCTCTGGCTCTGGCCACGAACGGGACTCTGATCGACGAGGCGCTGGCAGGACGCATCCGGGAAGCCGGTTTCCAGAGAGTGAGCATCTCCATCGACGGGAGCGGAGCCGAATCCCATGACAGCTTCCGGGGCATCGAGGGATCCTTCACCCGGGCCCTCCGGGGGGCGGAACTGCTGAAAAAGAAAGGGGTGGAATTCCAGTTCAATACCACCGTCACCCGGCGCAACGTTGACGAGATCGAGGACGTCCTGAAACTCTCTCTGGAGAAGGGGGCCCGGGCTCTCCACATATTCATGCTGGTGCCCGTGGGGTGCGGCGTGGAGATCGCCGAAACCGACATGATCTCCAAGGAGCGCTATGAGGAGGTGCTGAACTGGTTTTACGAGAAGTCCCGGGATGTACCCATCGAGCTCAAGGCCACCTGTGCTCCCCATTATTACCGGGTGATCCGCCAGCGGGCCAGGGCCGAGGGAAGAAAGATCACCTTTGAGACTGACGGCATGGCGGCCATGACCCGGGGCTGTCTGGCGGGAACGGGGGTCTGTTTCATATCCCACAGGGGGGGCGTTCAGCCCTGCGGATACCTCCCTCTTGTGGCGGGCAACGTGTTGGAGATCCCCTTCGGTAAAATATGGGAGGAGTCGGAGCTCTTCGGCCGTCTTCGGGATCTCGACGGTCTCAAGGGGAAATGCGGCCTGTGCGAGTACAAAACCTTTTGCGCCGGCTGCCGCGCCCGGGCTTACTATGAGAGCGGGGATTGCATGCAGGAGGAGCCCTTCTGCGTCTATGTCCCGAAAAGGATGGGGGGGTAAGAGAGTTTCCCCCCGGGGGAGCAGCCGTCCTCTTTATCTGCAATGCCGGGAAAAAGGGTTGTCAAAGGGGCTGAATTTTGTTAGGATCCGGGAAAAGAGTCTTTCGGCAGGACGGCATTGAAAAATCCCTATTCCGACAAAAGCGGAAACATCATCGATTTCTACAGGATCTTCAGCATCCCCTATGACGCGGACCAGGAAGCCATCCGTAACGCCTTTCGGAACCTCGTGAAGCTGTATCATCCGGACATAAGGGGGCCGCAGTCCAGCGCCGATATCGGTAAAATCGACCTCATCATCAAGGGCTACAAGATCCTCATCGACGAGGTGACCCGGCAGGATTACGACAGGCAGCTCTTCCATTCCAAAAATCTGACGCGGGAGGGACTTTCCATCGTTTCCCGGCAGAGAATACGCTATTCCTCCTCCCTGAAGGATATAGTGAAATCGCGCCTCCTCACGCCCCGCATGCGCCACAGGGACCGGATCTTCAATTTCGGCCAGGATGTGGAGATCTACCTCACCCGGGAGGAGGCCCAGAAGGGAGCGGTGGCTTATGTGGCGCTGCCGGCCCGTACCTACTGCCCTCTCTGCACGGGCCAGAATCCCGACTGCTACGCCTGCAAGGGGGTGGGCCGCATATCAACGGTGTCTCATCTGGAGGTGAGGATGACGCCTCCAGTGGAAAGCGGCAGGGTGATAGACATAGACCTGATGGAGGCCAGACCCGACAGGTTTACGAGTTTTACCATGAAATCTCTGAAGATAAAGATCATGATTCTGGAGAAGGGAGCGGGGGCGGGGTAATGAGAGTGATTGTCGTCGGCGGCGGGGTGGTGGGATGCCACGTGGCCCTGCATTTTGCCGGCAGGAAAAACGAGGTATTCCTTCTGGAAAAGAATCCGCGGCTGGGGCAGGAGACCTCAACACGCAACAGCGGTGTGCTCCATGCGGGCATCTATTACCGGCGGGATTCCCTGAAGGCTCGGCTCTGCGTGGAGGGAAACGCCCGATCAAGGGAGTTTTTTGCCAGACATGATGTGCCCTTCCGTCCGACGGGCAAGTACATCATCTCCAAGGGAGGGCGTGAGGACGAGGATCTGGAAAAGCTTTTTCAGAACGCCCTGGCCAACGGTGTACCCGGCATGGAGCGCGTCCTGCCGGAGGAGGTGACCCGCGAAGCCCCCTTCATACGGTGCAGCAGCGCCCTTTTTTCCTCCTCCACGGGTATACTGGATGCCTCCGAATATCTCACGATTCTTAAAGGTCTGCTCTATCAGGCCGATGTCACGGTGCTGTGCGGCTGCCGGGCGCTGGGCGTCGACTCCGGGGGTGTGGAAACGGACCGGGGGTACATTGAAGGAGATGTGATGATCAATGCAGCGGGGCTTTATGCCGACGATCTGGCTTCCGGTTCCGGGCTGGAGGACTACCGTGTGATTCCCCTAAAAGGGGATTACTACTGTACCCTTACCTTTCCGTTGGAGGTGCCCATCTATCCCCTGCCCAACAGGGAGCTCAACACCCTGGGGATTCATTTTACACCCACCTTCGGCCGCGAGGTGCTCATCGGTCCCTCGGAGCATTCCTCCCGGGGCAAGGGGGACTACTCGGTGGAAACCCCCCGGGAGGTTTTTGAAAGGGAGCTGAGGGATGTGCTCACTCTCGCCTCCTATGAGGCGATCGAGATACATGAGGGCTTTTCTGGCAACCGGCCCCGGGCCTATAAAGGGGAAGAGCGATGTGACGATTTTGTGATCATCCGGAAGCCGGACAATGTGATCCATCTTCTGGGTATAGAATCTCCAGGCCTAACCGCTGCGCCGGCCCTGGCGGCCCATCTGGCCGCTCTCCTGTAAAAAAAAGAAACCCGCTTGAAAAAGCGGGTTTGAAAGGCGCAAGGTTGATGTTTATGCTCAACGGCCTGTAGCGTTATAGCGTTTTCTGTTCCAGAAGTAGAGACCCCCGATGACCGTTCCCACCGCGATGAGGGCGATGATGACGAGCACCCGGTTCCCTGTGCGCGTTCCAATCAGATAGGCTGTCAGAGAGGAAGCCTCATCATAATAGGGATAAACCTGGCTGACATCCGGATTCAGATACCAGTCTGTGGCCTCTTTACCGTTGGATTCATACCAGGTTTTAAAAGTGGGATAGGCCTTGCGGATATCCACATTCTCATAAGGCCAGGCCCAGTTGCCGGGAACCACGAGGGCCCAGGGGAAACCGTCGGTGTCTTTTACTTTGCCCTTGAAGGAACTCTTCACGAAGGTGAGATGCACTTCGCCGTTCTTCCGCCCGATGTTGACGCCATTGGGGACCAGGAAGGGATCATAGGGCATGGGGGCCAGCTGATTCCTGTCCGCCGGGGTATCCAGTACGATGTCCTGGGAATGGACAGGACCCGGGGCCGCTTTCTTCTCGTTCTTCTTGGCGTTCCACTTGTTGTTCAGATCATTCTTGAAGTTGCTGATCAGCATGTATTCCTTGCCCAGCACGTTGATTCCGAACTGATTGTTGTAGCCGGCGCCGCTGGCGATGGCCTGAGCCGTGATGTTGATCTTGGCCACCTGATTCTGTGCGTTGATGTATTCCGTGATGGTCATCTTGACAACGGCGTCATTGAAGTCCGCATCTCCTTTATTGGGGTAGAGGTCTTCGAAAACCAGGGTGTATTCCCCCTTGACTTTCTTCGCAAGAGCGGCATCATTGGGAAATTCATCGTCTGCGTCCGCCACACCGTCTCCGTCGGTATCCAGAGGTTTAACCGGTTCGGTTTTCTTCTTTTTCATCTTGATTTTCCGGTCTATGGAGGCCAGTTTCTTGATGTTATCCACCACGATCTTGTACTCGCCGTAATTGTCGTGTTTAAAAACCACCGTCACGCTGCCGTTGGCGATTTCCGAAGCGACGTTGAGCAGGGCATAGCCCGAGGAATTGGTAGTACCGCTGGTGATCACGTCCCCTTTCTCGTCATAGACCGTGATGACCGTCTGGGGAATGGCCTGTTCCGTATCCATATCCAGTATGGTCAGCGCCAGTTCCACGTTGGTTGTTGTGTTGTAATCGAAGTCTTTGTCCGTGGCGGACTCGTCGCTGATCTCCTGGGTCACTGCGGGTCCGCTCCCGTCATCGGCTGTTACGGTTCCCGAGGTTACATTGGGGATGTCCGCTGTTGCGCCACCGCCGCCTCCACCGCAACCGTTGAGGGCGAAAACAGATAATGCGAGTATCGCATATATCACCAAAAGAGTCCTTAATTTACCTATCATTTCACACCTCCTGAGTGTTTGAACGTATCCTTGCTGTAGATAGTATATAGAAAGAAGGAAAATTCGTCAATAAAAAAAAGCCCATATGGGCTTTTTTTTATTGATTTTTTCCTTTTCCCTTTTATCCTTCCTGACTTTTCATTGAATTAATGCTTTACCTGCCAATAATTATGCATTCTTCTTTTATTTTATAAGGATGGTTCTGAAGGTTTAGATTATGTACGGTTCGCTGTTACAGCCGGAAATTCACGAGCTCATCGAGCAAAAAGACTTTTCCCTGCTTAGGGAAATCTTCGGGGAATGGACCGCTGCCGACCTGGCGGAACTCCTGTCCGAGATCCCCCGGGATCAGCAGGTCGTCGTGTTCCGTCTGCTCCCTCGAAGGCTTTCCACAGAGACCTTTGAGCATCTGGATCTCGAGGTGCAGATGAACTTGCTCAAGGCCATGGGGCAGAAGGAGATAGCCGGTATACTCAATGAGATGTCACCGGACGATAGAACCGCCCTCCTGGAGGAACTGCCCCCGGCTGCCGTAAAGCAGTTTCTCACGCTTCTTTCCCGGGAAGAGCAGGAGATCGCCCGCTCCCTCCTGGGATATCCCGAGGGAAGCATCGGGCGCCTCATGACACCGGATTACATCGCGGTCCCCCCGGATATGACCATTCGTAGGGTCCTGTCCCATGTCCGCACGCACGGTCACGACAGCGAGACCCTCAACATGATCTATGTGGTGGACAAGATGGGCCGGCTGATCGACGACATAAAGATGCGACAGATGCTTCTGTCCTCACCCAACCGGAAGATCAAAAGCCTCATGGATCACAAATTCGTCAGCCTCCTGGCCACGGATGACGAGGAGACGGCGGTGGCGGTATTTAAAAAATACGACCATTATGCCCTCCCGGTGCTGGATTCCGAGGGATATCTGGTGGGGATAGTCACCCTGGATGACGTGCTCGATGTCGCGGAAGCCGAAGCTACCCGGGATATCCATAAACTGGGAGGTATGGAGGCTCTGGATGAGCCTTATCTCAGCAGTTCCCTCGTGAGTATAATACGCAAAAGGGCAAGCTGGCTGGTGGTTCTCTTTCTGGGAGAGATGCTGACGGCCTCGGCCATGGCCTACTATGAGAAGGAGATCGCCCGGGCGGTGGTGCTGGCCCTGTTTGTTCCGCTCATCATCTCCAGCGGAGGCAACTCTGGCTCCCAGGCCACAACGCTTATCATACGCAGCCTGGCGGTGGGGGAGTTCGGACTGAGGGACTGGTGGCGAATCATGCGCCGGGAGGTTTTTTCCGGTTTTTTCCTCGGGATCATACTGGGTATCATCGGTTTCGCCCGTATCTCCCTGTGGCAGTCCTTTTCAGGGATGTACGGCCCGGAATGGCTTCTGATTGCGGTAACGGTGGCCCTTTCGCTTGTAGGGGTTGTCATGTGGGGGACCCTGGCCGGCTCGATGCTTCCCTTTCTGCTGAAACGGGTGGGCTTGGACCCGGCCACATCCTCGGCCCCTTTTGTGGCCACGCTGGTGGACGTTTCGGGTCTGGTTATTTACTTCAATGTGGCCTACTGGATTCTGAAAGGCCGCCTGCTCTGACCCCTTCCGCTGACCGGAGACCGAGAGACTTCGGTCTCCGGCGGTTTACTGCCACCTCCTCGGATATCGGAGGCGTACGACATCACCCCGGATTGCCTTAGCGGGGAACGGCGTAGCTCGTCTTGTGAAGTTTATTGGCCTGCTCGGTGTAGACCGGCTTGCGGGCCTGCCTCTTTACGCCCACCGCCGTGTCAAAGGGATGCTTGACCGCTGCCGTATTGACTACCCAGGCGGGGACATTGCCGCCCATATCCGCGTGAATCTGATAAACCACCTGCACCCTGGAGGGGCCCAGGCGGGTGATGGTAAAGGAACCCTTGACCTTGGGCATGCGCACCAGCCCCGCATCCTTCTTGTAGCTGCTGTCCACGGAGGTCATGGTGACCCTTCCCCGGCCCTTCTTGAAGTCGAAATTGGTTTTTACCCTTATAACCGCATCCCGGTTGGTAACCACGGGCATGTCCAGGACGAAGTACATGTCGAAATTGCTGTCGCTGCTTTTCTTGATCAGCTTGAGGGTTTTGCACATACCGTACCACTGCTGATAGCTGTTGTAGTCCTTGGCCACTTCGGCGGCCACCTCGAAGGGAATGTCATCCACCCCTACGGCCATCATCTCCCGATAGTCCGAACCCGGCACGGTGCGGGTATAGACCTTGACGCCCTTGGCGTTTTTCTCCAGCTTCCATTTTTCCTGGGCCGTTAGGAAGGATGAGACGAAGAAGAGGGCAAAGAGGATAGTGAGAACGAGTCTGACGGAACGCATGATGACCTCCAAAAGGTAATATAATAGGATAAGGGAATTGTTTTGATAACAAATGAACTGACATGTCAGTATTGTCAATCATTTATTTCCATATTAAAACAAAACATAAAAGGGCTGTTTTAAAGGAAAAAATGGGTTTCCAGGAAAAAATATTGACAAAATGCCAGGAAGGGGTAATATGGCTACTGGTATGACCAACTGCCATTAGGAGGGGAGATGCAGGAATTGTTGGAGCCTTTAAAAGCGGAAAGCCTGGTGGATGTCTTTGTTCGGCGCTTTGAGGAGCTTATTCTTTCGGGTAAGATTTCCATGGGGCAAAAGCTGCCCTCGGAGAGGGAACTGGCGCTGCAGCTGGGTGTCAGTCGTCCAGTAGTTCATGAGGGGCTGCTGGATCTGGAGGCAAAGGGTCTGGTGACCCTGATTCCCCGGGTGGGGACCGTTGTGAATGATTACCGGAGGGAGGGGTCCCTGACGTTGCTCAATTCCCTGGTGAACTATCATCAGGGGCGGCTGGAAAAGGGGATTCTGGAGAGCCTCCTGCGCATGCGGGCCCTCTTCGAACTGGAAACGGCCCGTCTGGCCGCCCAGAACCGGAGCGAGGAGCAACTGGAGGAGTTTAAAGCCCTTCTTGGGGAGGAGCAGAAGGTGAACAGGATGGAGATTGAACGCATCACCGATCTGGATTTCCGTTTCCATCTCCTGGTGGCGGTAGCCTCAGGTAACGTCATCTATCCCCTCCTGATGAATTCCTTCCGGCAGGTCTATACCAATCTTACATACCAGTTTTTTTCGGATCCCTCCGTGGTGGATTTCGTCTTCGCCTCGCATGCGAGCCTGACGAAGGCCATCGAGAAGAGGGATGCGGCCACGACAGCCCAGATCATGACCGCGATCATGACTCATGGCGAGAACATGCTGAAATTTCAGCTTAAATCCGAGACGAGTGAGGAGGATTGATATGGATACATCCGCTGCAAAAAAACCCGAGTATCAGCTTAAAACCCCCAGGGGACTTTCAAGCCGCATTCAATGGCTGAGGGATTATTACTTCGAGGGGGCCCGGCGGCCCTGGAACAACGAGTTTACCTCATGGACCACGGGAACGCCCTGGGACGTGCAGTACAACGAACTCACCTTCTACATCGTCCCGGAAACCTATGCCCTGATGCAGACCATCTACTCCTCCTTCCGCCTCGCGGCACGCCAGGTTCTGCTCCATGAGGATTTCTGGAACTGGAGCCTGCCGGAGCGGCGGGCGTGGTTCAACAGGGAGGTGATGGTGCGCTATCTGCCCCAGGAGCTTCTTCCCGGGGACCTGCTGGCGGGGGCCCGCTTCAACATCCAGACATCCCTGTGCCTGACGGAGAAGGAGGCGAAGGAGCGGGAGAAGATGATCTTTGGAAAAAAAGGCTCCCGGGCCCGGATGAAGTGGTTTCATGATCACGGTTACGGCAATTCCGGGGCCACCTGCGGGCATCTGATCCCGGGTCACGAGAGGGCTCTGACCCTCGGCTGGAAGGGGATCTATCAGGATCTGCAGGATAAGTACGAGGCTCTGACCCCCTCCGAGCAAAAAGGGCCCCGGGGAGGCCAGCTACGGGCCATGATGACCTCCGCGCTGATGCCGAAGGAGCTGGCGGCCAAATATGCCCGTCTCTGCCGGGACTCGGCACAGAAGGAGACCGACGGGACCCGCCGGGAGGAACTGGATCTGATGGCCAAAAACCTGGAACATGTTCCCTGGGAGGCCCCCCGGAACTTCTGGGAGGCGGTGCAGGCCCTCTGGTTGAATCACATGCTGGTGATGAGCGATGAAAATTATCCCGGACCCGGGGTCTCCTTCGGCCGGATGGATCAGTATCTCTTCCCCTACTGGGACCGCTCCCTGAAAAACGGCATGGACCGGGAGTTCGGGAAGGAAATCCTCAAATGCTTCTGGGTGCATGCCAACACCGCCTACGATGCCATGATCAGGACGGGCAATCAGGGGATCACCGCCGGCTTTGGGCAGCTTCTCACCCTTTCGGGACTGGGGAAAGACGGGGAGGACCTCACCAACGATCTGACCTACGCCATCCTGGAGGTGATCGATGAGATGTCGCCCATACTGGAGCCCAAGCCCAACGTGCGGCTGCACCGCAACTCCCCCGACGCCCTGCTGGACCGCGTGGCGGACATGATCGCCTCGAGCCAGGGGGCGCCCTTTCTCCTCAATTTCGACGAACGCTCCATGGCGGGCATGCTCCTGGAGGGGAAAAAAGCCGGTGTGACGGAACTCATCAACGAGGAAAACGTGTGGGACTACGCCCCGGTGGGGTGCCTGGAAAACACCATGGTGGGCAATGACCGTTCCGGGACGGTGGACAACAATCTCAATCTCCTGAAGGCGGTGGAGCTGGCGCTGACCAACGGCCGGGACATGCACGCCTTTACCGATCCCATCACCGGAAAGACGGAAAAGGTGCGGCAGGATGGTCCCGCGACGGGAGATCCGCGCCGGTTCGGAAGCTTTGAGGAATTTTGGAACGCCTACGCGGTGCAGACTCGGGGGATTGTCAGGAGGATCGTGGATCTCTACGAGGAATCCGAGAGATTGCGCGCGAAATATCACCCCACCCCTTATCTTTCCTGTCTGGTCAATGGGTGCGCGGAGAAGGGGCTGGATATCACCCAGGGAGGAGCGGAACTGAGCTTTTCCACCCTGGAGGCGGTGACCTTTGCGACCACGGTGGATTCCCTTCTGGCTGTGAAGTACCTGGTCTTCGACCGCAAGGCCTGCACTATGGCGGAACTCATCGACGCGCTGAAGAAAAACTGGCAGGGCTACGAGGTGCTCCAGGCGATGGCCAAAAACAAGGCCCCAAAATACGGGCGGGACGATAACGAGGCCGACGAGATGGGACGCCGGGTGATGGCCCTCTGGACCGAGGAGACCTGGAAGCACAAGACCCATTCCACGGGACGGCAGTTCCGCCCCGGCATGCTGAGCTGGAACTACTGGGCCGGCGACGGTTTCATCATGGCTGCCAGCCCCGACGGCCGCGCCCGGGGACAGTTTCTCTCCAACGCCATCTGCCCCTCCAACGGGGCCGACATCAACGGACCCACGTCCAATGCCAACTCCGTGGGCAAGGTGCTGGGAGGGAAGTCCGGCAACACGGGAGACTGGAGGGATTATCATAACATGCTGCCCAACGGCGCTAGCCATACCATGACCTTCAATCCTTCACTGATGCGGGACCCGGAGCATCGTGAGAAGTTCAAGGCCTTTTTGAGGGGATATACCGAGAACGGCGGGACCGCCCTGCAGGTGAACATACTGGACCCGCAGATGCTTCGCGACGCCCAGAAACATCCGCAGGATTACCGTCATCTGCTGGTGCGCATAACGGGTTATAACGCATACTTTACCAGCGTGGGCCGGGAGCTGCAGGACGAGGTGATCGCCCGGCTCAGCCACAGCAAGTTTTAGGGGTATCCCCATGACGCGAGAAGGCGATAAAACCCCGCTCAGGGGGACGGTGCTGGAGATACAGCGCATGTCGACGGAAGACGGACCGGGTATTCGAAGCACCGTCTTCATGAAGGGATGCCCGCTCCGCTGCCTCTGGTGTCACAACCCGGAGAGCATCAATCCCCGGCCCCAGGTCCACTGGATCGGGTCCCGCTGTATCGGGTGCGGGCTCTGTGTGGACGCCTGCCCGGAGAAGGCCCTCTCCTCCACGGAGGCGGGGATCGTCATCGACCGGGACCTCTGCCGGGGATGCGGCACCTGCGCCGAGACCTGTCCCTCCACGGCCCTGGAACTGCTGGGCCGCCTCTGGGAGGTGGAGGAGCTGGCCGAAGAACTGGTCAAGGACCGGGCCTATTTCGAAAAGTCCGGCGGAGGGGTTACGGTATCCGGCGGCGAGAGCACGCTGCAGAGGGATTTCGTCTCCGCCCTCCTGCGCAGCCTCAAGGAGAGGGGGATCTCCACGGCGGTGGACACCTGCGGGCTCATGCCCCCCCGGGCGATGGAGACGGTGCTTCCCTTTGCGGACCTGGTGCTCTTCGATGTCAAGGAGATTGACCCGGATCTGCATCGGCGCTACACCGGAAGCTCCAACGAGACCATCCTGGAGAATCTCCGGCAGGTGGCCTCCTATGTGGCGGAACATCTCTATCCGCGGGAGCTCTGGGTGCGCACCCCGGTTATTCCCGGGACTACGGACCGGGAGGAGAACATCGAGGGAATCGGGCGGCTGCTGGCAACTCTCCCGTCGGGGTCGGTCAAGCGATGGGAGCTCTGCGCCTTCAACAATCTCTGCCGGGACAAGTATCTCCGGCTGGGAATGCACTGGGAATACGATAATACGCCTCTCATGACACGGGAGCAGATGGAGAGGCTTGCCTCCGTTGCCCGAAATTCAGGGATCGACCCCTCATCGGTTATCTGGACGGGATCGGTGAGGATGGAGGAGGAAAGCATGGAAGAGGATAAAACCCCTTCCGCCCCGCGCCTGGTAAAGGGCTGCGGAATTTAAGGAAGAGCGAGGCGGATCATGAAAAAGGAATTCAGCGCGGAAGACATAAGGGCCCTCGAGCCCGCGGAAAAGGTTGGCCTCCTGGCCACGATCAGTCCCGAGGGGCAGCCGCATATCACCCTCATCACCTCACTGCAGGCCCTGGACGGAGATCACCTGGCCTTCGGGGAGTTCAGCTGGGGGCTTAGCAAGTGGTACGTGAGGAACAATCCCAAGACGGCCTTCGTGATGATGACCCTGGACCGGAGCCTCTGGCGGGGCAAGGCCCTCTGGACGCACTATTTACGGGAGGGGCGGGAGTACGAGATGTACAACAAGAAGCCCATGTTCCGCTACAACACCTATTTCGGCATCAACACCGTGCACTACCTGGACGTCGTGGAATTCGGCGGCAGGGAGAAACTGCCTCTGGGGGCCATCATCGGCTCAACCCTGGCGACCCAGGCGGCCCGGGGCGGGGCAGCCGTGAAGCGTACGGAGCGCATACTGCCTCCCCTGGCGGAGTCCTTCTTCAACGTCATGGGGTCCATGAAATTCATTGCCTATGTGGACGCCGACGGATTCCCGGTGCTCGTTCCCGCGCTGCAGTGCCAGGCGGCGGATTCCGGACGGCTCGTCTTTTCCGCCGGCGCTTACGGGAAAGATCTGCTGAAGATCCCCGCAGGCTCAGAGGTGGCGGTCTTCGGTTGCACCATGCAGATGGAAAACATCCTGGTCCGGGGAACCTTCGCGGGTTTCCGACGCTACCGGGGAGTGAAGATGGGAACCGTGGACATAGACTGGGCCTACAACTCCATGCCCCCCGTACACGGACAGATCTACCCGGAGCTGCCCCTGGAGCCTGTGGTCCGTTTTCAGGGGTGATGTCTCCAGGGCATCAGCCCTCCTGCCCTCCGTAATCCTCCTCCCGTGACAGGGAACCCCCGCGCCGCTTCCACCAGTCCCGCACCGGGAAGGGCGCGTAAACCAGCAGAAAGAGAAGAACCCCCGCCCCCCAGAGGGCGGGGAGATAGGACGGCCATTCACCGAACCATCCCAGAAGCGTAGAACCCCCCGGATTGCGGCTCAGGTAGAGATAGTTGGAGCCCAGACGGAAGTTGACCAGGGCGGCAACTCCCGCATAGAGATGGGTGATGACGGCGACCCTGCCAAGGGACGCAAGCGTGGGGCGATACCCCTCCGCGAGGGTCATGTAGACCGGCGCGAGCACCAGCAGATTATGCGAGAGGAAGAACTTGAAGAAACGGAAATGCGGAAACCCGTAGACGCTGATGGCCGGGGTGAGGAGGGCGTTGACGGCGCCGGCCAGGGCCCAGAAGTAGGCAATCTCGTAGAGCCGGTAACTGCGGGTGAGCAGCATCAGCGCCGTGAGAAAGCTCCCGATGCGGCAGAGGTGCAGCGGTAGGGAACTGGATATCTTCCAACTGCCGGTGGCCGCGAACCAGTACTGCTCCGCGATCTCCAGGAAGAGGAGTAAAAATGCGGCGCCCAGGCGGAAGGCTTTTCGGGAATCGCGGCCGCTCTTCCTGAGGAGATGGATCAGGAGGATGTCGGCGGCCAGCAGGAGGAGCAGGGTCACGAGATGAAGGACTCCTAAAACCCGGAAGGGAGCCAGGCCCGGCTGTGCGGCAAAAAAGGATTCCATGACTGGAATCTACCACGATCCGCGGGGGACGGCAAGATAATTTGATCAGGCCTCCGGGACCGAAAGGCGGAAAAAGAGTTGTCCCGGGGCACTTCTTCCTTTAGGATGAAGGGAATATAGGGAAGGGGGAGACTCGTGGGCAAAAAGACGTTGGCCGGCATGCTGTTCTTTGGGACGCTTTTCCTTTCGCCTCTTGCGGCGGAAGAGACGGCCGTAACGGTGCTGAAACGGATTGCCGTAAAAATCCCGCTGAAGAAGGGGGAAAAACCTGGATTCGGCCTCCTGCCGGGAGACGGCGGGGTCTATCTGCAATATAAGCGCTATTCCGATCCCGGGAAGAAGGACGTCCGCCGGTATGATTATTATCTGCAGGTAAACGACTATCTCTACGGGCCACACGAGGAAGAGATACAAGATGTTGTTTTTGGCGAAAGGGGAGATCATGGGTTTGTGTACACTGCATGGGTCCAGCCTCAAGCGGGGTGTTACGATCTCTACTGGAAGGTCTGCGTGTCTCCCCTGTTTTGCCTGGCGCACATGCCCCTCTGCAGATCCCGGAAGGCGGGCT
>CALCJG010000305.1 GCA_937967705.1 uncultured Spirochaetia bacterium | reverse complement strand
CGGCTTTCTTGAGTCCCAGGACCGCGGGCACAAGTGGAGAGAGCTTACAGCGGGTCCGGACGCTGTCTACGATAGAACCATCGAAATTGATCTTAATACAATAGAACCGATGGCGGCCCTTCCTCATTCGCCGGACCATGTCAAGCGAGTGGCCGATGTCAAGGGGATAAGAATCGATCAGGTGGCCATTGGAAGCTGTACCAATTCATCCTTCAAAGATCTCATGACGGTTGCGTCCATTCTCAAGGGCAGGAAGGTCCATCCTGATGTAAGCCTGGCCGTAGCGCCGGGATCCCGTCAGGTCATGGAGATGATATCCCGAAACGGAGCCATGGCCGATATGATCGCCAGCGGTGCCCGAATCATGGAATCCGCTTGCGGCTTCTGCATCGGAAACGGTCTGGCCCCTCAAACGGAGGGAGTCTCCCTCCGTACGAATAATCGTAATTTCGAGGGGCGCTCCGGAACCCAATCGGCCCAGATCATTCTCGTAAGCCCCGAAACCGCTGCCCTGTCAGCCCTCATGGGGGAACTCGTCAACCCCCTCGATTATCCCGCACAGGAAGCCCCGGTTGTCCCCATGCCGGAACGGTTTCTTATCGATGATTCAATGATACTCCCTCCCGCTGAGAAGAAGAGTCCCGTCTTCCGGGGACCCAACATCGGTGAGCCTCCTTACACGGAGCCTTTACAGGAGGAGATTGCCGGTATCATCGGCCTCAAGGTGGGGGATAAAATAACCACCGACCATATTATGCCCGCCGGGCAGCATCTGAAGTACCGCTCAAATATACCGGAATATTCAAAATACGTCTTCGAAAACGTGGACAAGGACTTCTCATCCCGGGCTCTGGAAAACAAAAAACGGGGACAGTTCACCATGATCATAGGAGGGTTGAGCTATGGTCAGGGATCCAGCCGGGAACATGCCGCCATCTGCCCCATGTATCTGGGAGTACGCGCTGTACTGGCCAAATCCTTTGAACGCATCCATACATCCAATCTCATCAACTTTGGTATTCTTCCGCTAGTTTTCACGAACCCCGATGATTATGAAAAGATCCAGCAGGGAGACCGTTTTCTGATTAAAAAAAGCCGGGAACAGGTGGACAGGGGGCAGGAAATCGAAGTGGAGATATCCGGGCATGTTTTCAAAACTTCCCTTCTCGCCAGCCCGCGTCAAAGGGAGATATTGCTTCTGGGAGGACTGTTGAATTACACTAAGAGCCGGATCTAGGGTATCATACTGATCAGACGCACATTGAAGGAGCAGAAAGGCAGCCAGCCGCGATTGCGAGCCTTGTCATAGGACAGGACAATATAGGGCATATATTCCGGCTCATAGGGATCTCTCGGAAGCTGCCACCCAATTTCTGCAAGGAGCCTGTTTCCCTTGCGATTATTGCACCAGCGACAGGCACAAACGAGATTCTGCCAGCTTGAAAATCCCTCCCTGGGTGATTTCCCGGTAATCTGCTCCCAGCGGCTCCTGGGGATGACATGATCTACAGTAAGATCCCTGACAGAAAATCTCCTTCCGCAATACTGGCATATCATGTCATCCCGATACAGTACATTGAGTTTGGAAAAAGCCACCTTTCGCTTGGGAAAGCTATTATAACCGAGAATGGAGATGACCGAGGGAACCCTCAGAGAAATGGAAGGAGAGCGGATGAAGGCATTCTCCTCCACTACCGCAACGGCCTTTCTTGCGCTGATAAGACAGACCGCTTCCCGTACATTGGAAATACGGATGGGTATAAATCCAGAGTTTAGTACCAATACATCATTATTCAGCATAGATCCCCAACACAAAAAAGCCCATAGTATACCTATGGGCTTTTAAGTAATTAAAGTCTTCGCGTTTATAATTATGCCGGCTGTCTTTTCCTGGCGGCTTCATAAACAGTTTTAAAATGGGTTTAGTAAATAAGCATCCAATTAATATTAAATTTTTGCCATCAAGCTCCTGAACCAATGTATAAAAAATTTTTTTTCCGTCAAGGACTTTATTTCTCCTATAAAGAGTCTTATTATTTCATTTTATCGAAAGTAGTTTTTTGTTAACCGTCAATAAAATCATGTGAGGTATTGGATGGATGAACTGCTCAGAAGACCTCTCGAGCCGGCTGATCTCCAATTTATTCAGCAATGGCTCAACGATGAGGACACTTATAAGAATCTCTACAACCTCTATCGCCCCCTTAGCCTGTGGCAGCTTCAGGAATGGTATGAAAAGGAAAGGGACGATGGCGCTTATCTCTGTATATACCATAACCCCAATGAAGCTGTCGCTCTGGGAATGATACACTACCTTCATCCTAAAAACCGCTGCGGAGAAATATCCCTGATAGTTTCTCCTGATTTTCGCATGCAGGGATATGGCTCCTGGATTCTCCGCGACCTGGAGCGCTTTTCCTTTTGCGTCCTAAATCTGCATAAACTCTTTTTCCATACGGCGAGCTATAATCCCACCATGTCATCCCTGGCCTTAAAACTCGGGTACCTGCAGGAAGGACTATACCGTAAAGAGCTGTATTACAATGGCAGTTATCATGACATCCTTAGGTTCGGAAAGCTCTATGAAGAGTTTTTCACCAGTAAGGACGGGCAAACCTGATGCCCAATAGGAATATGATACGATGAGAGGTTTTATTCGAGCTTATCAATTACTGGCAGCTTGATCCGCTTCCTGCTTAAATAACCTGGTATAGCATGCCGGATGATACCCTTTAATATCTGCCCGGAATAGCGCTTATGACGATGCATGGGTTTTTCTCCAATTGCCATTTGCACCAGCTCAAGCAGGTGATAATTATCCAGTGCAGAAGGATAGATCTTTCCGACAACGGAAAGACCCACGAGACAACCACTGCAATAGAGGGCTAATATATCAGCTCCGGAACGTTTAGCCTCACGCATGGCTCTGAGAGATTCCCGGGTCATATCCCAGCCGCTGTAACTGGAACAGCCTGCCGCTACTCCGCAACAATATCCCGTAGCGGTGTTATGTTTCATCTCAAGAATGGTACATCCAAGCCGTTTCAGCAATTCCCTTGCCGATTCCATCAATCCGTTCTTCATGACCCTCGCATGACAGGAATCATGCACGGTGACCTTCAGGGATAGTTTATTCTTGAGAATTATTTCACCCTTATCAATTTTTTCCAGAAGATAATCCGTCAACAACTGTGTTTGGAAGGAAAAACTGGCACCGAATTGGCCCGGTAAAATATTGGTAAACATGTTATAACAGGCCGGACAGATAAAAACCATGCGCTTGGGATTATGCCTCTTATAATATTCCGTCAGCCGGGCAGCCACTTCCCTCACCTTGTCAAAAAGGCCCATCCGGAAATACATCTCCCCGCAGCAGAGATCAAATCCTCCAGCCACGGGAAGATCACTCAGGAGTTCGGTCCGTGCCAGATAAGGCAGGGTCAGGAGATTGCATCCCGGATAAAGAATGGTCTTTCCTTTTGGATCCTCCCGTCTCCAGGCGTCAATCAAATACCGGTCCTCATCATCCATAGTGGGGATGATTCGAGTTCGGAAATTTGGCTCTGCATGAGGAGTCAGGTAAAGGGCCCGCTGAGGCAGACCCTTCTCCTGATACCTTCGATGCCAATAGGATAGGATAAGTTCATAGGGATGCGCATCATTCGGACAAAAGGCATTGCAGGCAAAACAGCTGATACAGTTTTTCAATACCCCCTTATCTCCCTCTCCGCTTTTTAATCTTTGTATTGCCTGAACAGCCTGTTCCTGATTTAACCCCAGATAAACACATTCGGAAAGGCAGATTCCGCACTCCCGGCAAAGATCATCCCTGAACATTTTACGGTTCTCAACACTCTTCACTATGACCTCCAATAACGAAACCCCCATGCGGGGGTTCCAGTTTATTTACTAATCAAAGAAAAATCGGTTTTCTGCTGTCCCGGTCCCACCTTTATTTCACATCAAAGGACCCGTTTTCATCAATAGCGAGCTTCAAAGGCTCCTTCTTTATCTTCTCGGGGAGATTGATGAAGGTCTGGCCCTTGATACCGAAAAGACCCTTTTTATCCTTAAAAACCTTCATAACCCCCTTACCCATGGCTTTGGAGCTGAGCTGATTGGCTACCTTGAGGATCATCTTGTTCCCCTTGGTCACCGTATCCTTCGTGTTCCCCTTGAAGATGTCCTCGCCATTCATGAAGAAGCTGTATGAGAGATCTTTGAAAAACATCTTGGCACGGGTTTTATTCTCAATCTCGATATCAAAATTCACATCCAGTTTGACATCCAGATCGGAGGGAACCAGATCGTCACTGCTCACCTTTTTCCCCTTGAGGAGATCCCCGAACAAACTGGCAACCTTCTCGGCATTGAGATTCTTTTTCCCGCTCTCCTTGATCGCGTTGGAGATATCAGCAACGGAGGGTGCATTGACTTTGAAGTTCTTGATCTTGATGACCGGTTTCAAAGCAGGAATTTTAATCTTATGCTTATAGGTAAAAGTGAGGTAGTCCTTCAGACCGGCGAGTTTTTTAGGAACATGCAGCACCACCGTACTGGTTACCTCGCAATTCAGATAATCCTTTTTGGAGTAATTCTTTACGATCTTCTGAATCTTTAAGTATTCCAGATTAACGATGAAGGGTGTGATTGTCTTATCCCGCGCTTTTATGGAGAGTCCTTTGGGAGTGCTCGTTTCGAAGAGCTTGTTGTTTTCAATATCAAATCGAAACTTCACATTATCCAGCTTGATCCCAAGGGGATAGGGATTATCGATCCCAATATTGAAGAGAAGATTGACGTCCCGAAAGCTTATGGAATCGATATCCACCTTTTCTATAGTCGCTGTCGGTTTTTTCAGTTTGCTCAGATTATCCATTAGGGATGAATCCACCGACGAACACATAACCAGCAGAAAGACGATGACAATTTGTTGAATTCCGGCAAATCTCATAATATATCCTCCTTAATACTGCATCAGTTTGTTCCAGTATTTTTTGCAGTTTTCCTGGGCAGCTTTACAACAATTCTACATCTACATCCTATCAGACTGCAAGTCAACCCCCTTTCCGGCCATTTCCTATTTTTTGAATCCCCGGTTCACTCGAAAATCACAATCATTTTTGGAAAACTCTTGCCTCAAAGACAAGAATCCTCCATTCATGATCTGAATGCCAGTTTTATACTTGCAAAAATGGCATTTTCCATGATAATCACACATAACGTAATAATTACCGAGGCTTGATAAGAGTGAGAATCCAGAACAAATTGTTTGTATCCATAAATCTTATTTTAGCGACAGGACTCCTGTTCCAGCCGGTATTGTGGGGTCAGCGAACCAAGTCCAGTCAACGGGCCGGAGAACAGGTGAAGGCTGAGAAAGGATTAAAGGACAACCGCTATTACTTTTATTTTATAAATGCCTCCATCACAAATTTCGGCACGGACATGGAGAAGAGGTCCTTCAAGGAGGCCATACAACGAGATATATTTGCCCAGCTTCTCTACATGAAATTTCTTTTTATGGAATCCTACGGTGAGATAAGGAAATCCCAGAAGATTCTGATCGACCTCTACAGGAGTATACTGAAAAGGGACATCGAGGATACCCGGAAGCTCCTTAACAGCTTCGCTCCTCCGGTGATTTCCTCCATGGATAAAACCGCTCAGCATTATCTCCGTCTTGGATACCGCGACATGAAGGTGGCAGAAACCTATCTCGAAATGGGCGACAATTTTCGCGAAGATCTCTTCTCCATGCGGCTCTACAAATACGTACATGCCATTAAGACAGCCAAGCACGGGAAACGGTATGCCTTTCTCTGCTACATCGCCTTTAACAGGAAAAAGCTGGAGGCAACATCAGCTGGGCTTTTCAACCAGGTTTATGACACTGTCATGAACGCACTTCCGAACTATGAAGACTATCTCAGTCATCGGGAAAGAGAGTATCTGAAAATTGAAAGACAGATTAAAAGAGTTGCTCCATCGGATTCCCTGGCTCCCTTCCTGGTCCTGCACAAGGACAGCTATTACAAATCGCGGGACAGTAAATCCTTTTATGATCAGGTGTGGGAGGATTCCCGTCTGGAAGAACTGGAAGACTATAAAAAGTATAGAGACACTACGGAATAAAACAGATCTCATCATAAAACATCATTCAGGATATCCCACATGAAGACGAAACGACTGGTACCTCTTTTTCTCATGATACTCATGCTCTCTTGTTTTTCCAGCGACACCGAAGGGACGAATCTGTCCCAGTACGGATTCTATTCCAGCAATCAGGAAATCCTCGATGCCTTCCGTACTCATAAATTAACATACCGTCATCATTTTATGCTTGGTAATGTCTATAAGAACCTTAAAAGTTATAAAAAGGCTATTCTGCATTATGCTAACAGTTGTTTTCTTTATGAACAAAACCTGTCCATGAAAATATATCCGATTGTGATATACAACTTTGCCGATGGTTATCACCTGAAATCGGAATATTACAACGATGCCCTGTTCGAGATTGCCAGTCTCTTTTTCCTCTACCAGGAATACGATTACGTTATTAAATTTATTGATTTGATGAAACAGGATAAGACAGCACTGTACCGTGACGCCTCCCTCCTTAAGTCACGCGCTTTGATTGAAATGAAAAAATATGATGTGGCCGCTCAAACGCTTGAGAAAGCTCTCCCTCTCTTCAGTGATCCGCAATCACAATGCCTAATGCACATACGGCGAGCATCAGCCTATATGAGAATACCGGACCACCAGAAGGCTCTATCATCCTACATCAGGGTAATTATGATCAACAATCGAGGCTGGCAGGCAAAAATCGCGGTTGACCAGATCGGTGATTTGATGAAGAAGTCGGGACTGGTGCTTTCTGATATACAGAAATTTCATTACGCAACCGCCGCTTATCACTGCAGGTACTATTTAAAGGCCGCCCAGTTTTTAAAGGAACTTAAACCTGAAAAACTTAAAGACTCTCAGAGAAAAAAGGCAGCCTATTATCAGTTACGCACTTATCTGAGGCTTAATCGCATGAAGGAGGCCAACCAAATCGTGGAATCCTTTAAGCCGAGCAAGGATTACTTTGAAGCGCTGAAAATCAGAGCTGATGAATACTGGTCGATGAAGAACTGGTCCCTGGCACTTCAGGATTACAAAACCCTTTCATCTCAGGGCTTGGACACCATCTCGAAAGAATCTCTCAAACGGATCGCATCCTATTATGGTAAGCGTAAGCTGATTGGCTTTGAAAATCATCTCCTTCAATTTATTCGCACCTATCCTGACGATATTGCTTCTGAGAACTTCTACTGGCTGCTAGGACAAAATTATCTTAAAAGGAAGAACTATAATGAAGCAGAAAACTTATTCAAATCCTCTCTGAAAAGCTTCCCCGGGGGTAAATATTCCGATAGAATGAGATTCTGGCTTCATAAAATCTACTTGAGTCGAAAGAACAGCGATGATGCTATAGCCCAGGTCCAGGAAATGATCTACTTCAATCCGGAATCCAATTATACTTGGATACTCCTCAGCAATCTTGCAAGGACCATCAACGCCAACGATGCTTACCGGAAATATCTTTATTTCCTCGACAGGAAGGATAAAATGGCAACCGCTCTTTACCACAGCCTTCTTCTCCTTCTTGAAAAGGACATCGGCAAGAGAACAGAAAGAGCGGGTGATTTGAAACTGTTGGATGCTAGGAAATACAGAGAATTTGAAAAGTCCATTGAATCCTTGGACTTGCAATCGCCCTTTGCCGATCAGCTGAAGGGCCTGGAAAAATATTTCTGTATCGGCTATCTTAACGGCATTAACCGGGAACTGGCCGTTCTTCCTGAGGATTCCAAAGTTCAAAGGGATAAAAGCATAGCCATAGCCAAGTTCGGTTATGATTATCAGAATTATTATCTATCTGTTCTTTCCACAATTGAACTCTTTAAATTCAGCGACGTGAAAAACAACTTTTCCCTCCTCCCGGAAAAAACACTTGAGCGCCTTTTTCCAAGGGCCTTTGAAAAGTGTATCAGGGAATCCTCCCGAAAATTCAAGATAAGCATCCCCCTGTTATACGCAGTTATAAAAGCGGAATCACTTTACAATACCGACGTTGTCTCGCCTGCAGGCGCTGTAGGACTCATGCAGCTGATGCCCGCTACTGCAAGGGGGATTGCAAGGGAATTAAAGGTCAAGAGCTTCGACCTGAAGAAACCCTGCACGTCCATCACCTTCGGGGCCCATTACCTTGCCTGGTTGAGTAAATACTTTAACGGAAATGTTGAGTTGATCATGGCAGGTTACAATGCCGGTCCTGGAAACGCACAAAAGTGGAAGGATAGTTTAAACACCGATGACCTGGATATTTTTACGGAGTTGCTGCCGTTCGAAGAGACACGATATTATATTCTAAGAACCAAAAAGTTTGTCATTCAGGGAGCAATCCTTTACAGGTAAAGAAGCTGCACTGTTTTCAGTCTGAATCAATTTTGTGGCATCACATTTTACCTTGCTTCGTATTGCACAAATTTAGAGGAGGGACTATGAAATATTGTTTAGTCATAACAGCAATGATATTACTGATACAACCTCTGTCTGCGGCAACCCCCATAGGCAAAATTGTTCAGATAGTAGGAGATGTGGATTTAACATCCCTGTCAACCGGCAAAAAGAGTACTCCTAAAATTGGCAGCCTCGTTCGAACTGATCATAAGATTAGAACCGGGAAAAGATCTTTCACCGAGATACTCCTCAATGACGGGACCAAACTGCTCATACGGGAAATCACCGTGTTGAATGTTTCCACCCTCAAGAGACAGGAATCCGATCCCCCAACCCGTATTAAACTCCTGACCGGTAAAGTACGCGTATCATTAAAGAAAGTCTTCGGCAACCGGGCATTGATTCTGAAAACTCCCACGGCTCTCGCTGGCGTCAGAGGCACAGATTTTGGAGTTATCGCCAGTAAATTCGAAACACGTTTCCTTGTTTATGAGGGTAAGGTGGAAGTGGCCAATGAAAACGCGGATATCATAAAATCCTATATCCTCATCGCAAGAGAAGAGACCTCTGTTAAACATAATGCCCCCCCCACAAGGCCGGTTACAGTTCCTGCCGACATGCTTCGGGAATGGTTTGAACACTATGATGTGGATGAGGAGAATAAATCCTTAATCATCAGAAAGAAGGAAGAGGGTTTTATCGATAAACTATTGCGGAAGAGGAATTTTTAATCACTGGACCTGTTCCACATGAAATTATCTGATCGTATTATCATACCCCTTAAATTCAAAGGGGGCCGTTTTCATGTTCGGAATGGAGTCAGGTTCATCACTCTACTAATTGTTTTGGCGCTCATCACCGCCCCAGGCTGTACAGGCAAACTCCTGAAAAAGAAAAAAATCAATCTCGCACCCTTTTCCGAGGATTTAAGGAGCGATGATTGGAAAATCCGAAGAGCTGCCGTAAGGAACATCTCTCGCTATAAGGACAATGATACTATTCCTTTACTCATAGAGGCTTCCCAGGACAGCCATTCGCTCGTACGCATTGAAGCGGTTAGAGGCCTTGGCCACTTTCACGATAGTTCTGCTAAAAGAAGGATCATGGATATGGCTGAAAAGGAGAAAAATGCCAATGTGCGGTGGTTTTCCATAAAAACGCTATCACAATACCGGGAATCAACCTTCGCACTGGTTTTCGCTAAAGGATTAAAAAGCGAGGATTGGCTGATCCGCGAGGAATCCATAAAGGGTTTGTTGAAAATTGATGACTTCGCTATCCGTTACTTATCCATTACGTACATCCTGGAAGCTTTAAATGATCCAAACGAAAGCGTTGTCATTGCAACTCTGTTGAACGTAAGGATAAAGGATGATAAAATTTACGCCAGGATTGCATCTCTGCTTTTAAAATCCCAGGAACACAAACTCACCCTGAGAGTGTCGGCCCTGAAGGCCTTGCGAGGATATCGTCTAGACCGAAAAACAAGAAAATACATCATCGATCTTCTTGTACACAGAAACCGAGACATCCGCATATGGGCCTACAGGGTATTGCTAGATGATAAAAGACTGAGAGACAAAGAAAAGTACGAGGAATAATTATTTTTCCTTTTCTCTATTATCCGACTTTCCGCCTTCACCCCCCTGATAGACGCTGTTTTGATTGTCTGCCAGATCCCTGTTATACTTTTCCGGTAGCCGGTATTTATTGGCCTCTCGTTCATAAAACTTCACATCAGACCTTTTAGTGGACCTGTCAGACAACTCCCTCAACTGGGCTTCAAAGATGCTAAAAACCTTAAAATATCTCTCCTTCGCCCTGCGATAGTAGGCAATGGCATCGATCGGCCGGGTTCTGACATTGAAATCATTGGCCTTGGCAAGGGTGTAGGATCCATCGGTGACAGCAGCATCGATAGCCGGATGCATACGGTAATCCTTCTTGGCAAGGGCTATTTTAAGGGCTGCCTTAGTCTTGATCTTTATAACCTCATTCTGGATTTTCTCAGTATCCTGCTTGTATTTCTCAGCAATCCTCTTGGCTACTTCCAGAATATTCTTTTCATTTTCCTTGAACTTCTTAGCAGACGGCTCATACTCATTGCGGAAATAGAGGGATACAGCCTCTGCGTATTCCTCGACCAGCTTATCGAACTCTTCTTCCCCTCCGCCATAGTTAATTATCGCGGTATGGAGAAGTTTGATATCCCGGAAATTTTCATAACTGAGCCTGTGTACCACCGACAAGGGGACATATTCCCCCGACATTCTCTCTTTATCCTGGGCCTGTCCAAACACTGATCCCCCTATAATGATCAGCGCTGCAAGAATCAATTTCACTCCCTTTGCCATCACTTGACTCCTTTCTTTATGATTGCGTATCATGACGTAATAGGATATCCGCAGTATTTATATAATAATTCGGTCACAAGTCAAGAAAAAATCAGTACGAATACTTCTTTAAATAAAAGGGCTCACTTCTGTGATGATTGAGTGGAAATAACTTCGTTTAAACTGCCCCTCCTATAACCCTCAAGATCCAGACAGATATAGGAGAAACCTATGATCTTGAATTCCCGTAAAAGAATTTCCCTTAAACCGGGATCGCGGCCAATACGCTGAATCCCTGCCTCCGAGAGTTCGATACGTGCGATTTCCCTGTGATAGCGAACTCGCACAGGATTAAAACCCAGCTGCTGTAGTAACTCTTCTCCCCTCTCAATCAAGCCTAAAATTTGTTTCGAAATCTCCATACCATAGGGTATTCGTGAGGCCAGACAGGCATTGGGAAAACGGAATGGTATGTTCAGGCCGTAAAGGGCAATGGCCTCATCGATGTCCTCCTTACGGAAGCCGGCAGTTTTTAATGGGGAATGGATACCCAGCTCCTGTAAGGCGCGTGTCCCGGGTCTGTAATCCTCATCATCACTCAGGTGAGAGCCATCTGCAATATGACTAATTCCCCGCTTACGGGCATATTGATGGATTTCATGAAACAGATATCTTTTGCAATGATAACATCTGTCAGGTTGATTCAGTCTTATTTCCCTTATAGTCAGGGGATCCAGCATAAGAATTTCATGTTCAACACCAATAGATCGCATAAAGGAACCGGCAAATTCCAGTTCCTCCTTGATTGAAAAGGGCGAACTGATCGTCACGGCTGTTATATTATGATTCAAAACTTCTGCCGCAAGCCAGGTCAGAAATGTTGAATCCCTTCCCCCGGATAAAGCAACAGCCATAGATCCATACTGTTCCAGATCCCTCTTCAACAATTGAATCTTATCCTTAATCACCACTCTGAGAATGTCTCCCATCTTTTAAGCCTTGCAGTACTTTTATTTATCTATGTCAAGTATCATTAGAATTTTAAATACCTGTATGACAATTCCAGCACTTCAAATTCTGTAGAAATCAGTCGTTTCTTTCCTTCTGTAAAACTCAGACAAAAAAAGTAAATTAACAGGATTGATTCAAAAAAAGACATGAATAATCAACGGGGATTCTTATTTATTGTTGCATAAATATCAACACTATTAATAGTAACAGGAAATGTTTTGACAGGGAAACAACCGAAGAAGATGAATATACTCCTCACTAATGATGACGGGATCCATGCGGAGGGAATCAACGCACTGTTTGATGTGCTGTGCCAGGATCACAGAGTTTATATGATAGCGCCCATGGAGGAACGAAGTGCCTGCTCCAGCGCCATCACTGTTCGTTCACATATCAAGCTGTTGATACATCAGGAAAACAAATTTGCCATAGACGGTTTTCCAGCAGACTGCGTAAACATTGGTCTTAACGGAAACCTGATACCCGATATCGATCTAGTAATTTCCGGCATAAACCATGGACCCAATCTGGGAGATGATATCTATTTTTCCGGAACTGTCGCTGGGGCCCGTTCGGCTTATATCTTCGGGGTTTCAGGGATTGCCGTTTCCCTTGACTGTCTTCGTACATCAGATTACTTTAGGGAGGCCTCCCTCTTCATAAATGATTATATATCTGAATTCCCCTTCGCGAAATCCCGCAGTCCGGTCTGCCTCAATGTCAACTATCCCGACCTGCCGTCCGACCAAATAAAGGGCATTCGCTACACGTCTATGGGGAAACGGGAATACCGGGACCATTATCGAATCATTCACGAAAACAAGACAGAGATGAGTCTGCAGCTCGACGGTACTATCGAATCCCGGGACCAGGATGGATCCGATATCACTGAGTTAAGACAGGGTTACATTTCCATAACTCCCATCTCTCTGGACTGTACAGATTATACCTTACTGCGAGAGATAACCCCAACCAAACCATAATGAGCCAAACGGAACTCAATCAGAGAATTCAGCATTTCCTTCAGGAAGCCCTGACCAGACTCAATCAAAGAGATTACGACAGGGCGGTGGAAAACCTCAAAGCTGCAGAAGTACTGGACAAGGATAATCCGGAGATACTCTACAATCTGGGCATCGCCTATTGTCGTATGGGGTTATATCACACCGCCCTGCAGTATTTCGAAAAAGTAAAAGCACTCCCCTTTACCTTTGTTGAAGTAATCACGGTCAACAAGCTTCTGTCATACTGCTACATGATGATAGACGATTTCAAAAGGGCCCTCCAGGTGATAGATGATTCCCTAAGGCTTGTTCCCTCCGACACTACGCTCATGAACCTCAAGGGATATTGTTATGAAAAGGACGACAGGAAAAACGAAGCTCTTACCCTATACCGTCAAATACTTGAAATAGATCATAACAATATCAATGCCATGAATTCACTGGCCTATCTCCTGGCCCTGACAGGGGCAGATCTCAACGAGGCAATTATGTACGCTCAAAGGATATGCGATTCTAATCCTGACAATCCGGCTTATCTGGATACCCTGGGTTTTATTCATTACAAGAAGGGGAACACGGAATCGGCTAGAAAATTTCTCAAAAAGGCCCTGAGCCTGGCTCCTGATTCCCCTGAAATCCGCGAACATATCAATCACCTATTGAAAATCCCCTGACGCCCGAAACAATCTCAAAATTCTGTTATTTTTCTCTACCTCAATGACGACAATAAAGGTGTGGACTACTTTACATTCTGATAATGATAAGGAGGAATGGGAAATGGGAATAACAACTCTTAATCAGTCACCGATGTTCTCTCAGCCTGCAGGCATGCGAGATACCGGTTCTAATGAACTCAAACCCGTTTCTCTTACGGGAAAAGAGGAAAACGCTATGGAAACCACCACAATGAACCTGGAGGAGGTTCAGAGTTTTCTTTTCATGGTAATCCGGGGAAGAGGGGTCCATCAATCCGCATCATCGGAAAAGATTGGTTCCCATATCAACCAGTTCGCGTAGGATAGCCGGTTAATCCTGATTGCATAATCCGAAATGACTTTATTAAAACTAAACCTCAAGAACCATATTTGATAAAAGTACATATGCTTATATCTGATGACAACCTCCCAGGAAGATGAGAATCATCAGTTTCTTCGAAATTCATATAAAAAATAAATATGAACTGTTTCCAAATTCTTGTTGACCAAAATGGGTGTTTATTTATATTCAATATCATATTTCTAGTATATTTTAAATATTGTTTTTCACCTTTTTGGTAATTAGATAAATTCATAAAGAATAGTAAAAAAAAATTCGATAACATAATAAGCGAGATGGTATAATTCAATCATAAAGGGATGATTGTCACTCCATGAACAACGAATTACAAGAAAGGGTTGACAGAGTCGTAAAAGAGCTTGAAGAAGCTCTCGTTCCCATTACTGAAGAAATAAAGAAGATCAAATATGATGATCCCCATAGAGATCACCGTAAATAATGTTCATACAAGATCAACGACGAGGTAGGTAGTCATGCCAGCAAAAGGACAGAAAAGGAAACAACAGATAATTGATACCGCCAAAGACATGTTCATCATGAATGGTTTTCAAAGCACTCATATCGGCCAGGTCTGCGAAAAGCTTAACATCGCCAGAGGAACAGTGTATCAGTACTTCGGGAACAAAAGGGAAATCCTCTATGCTGTTCTTGACCAGGTTGAGGAAAAAATAGACGATATTCTCGATCCCGATGACATGAGGGATTTTCATAAATCCAACCCCACACAGAAAGCAATTATGAAATTTGTTTCTGACCGCATTACGGCATGTATCAATACCATAATGAGCGAGCCCATAGTAATAAAGCTAATCTTCAAGGACATAGTGGGTATAGATGAAGAGGTAATCACCCGGGTCAATAAATTCCTGGAATACGTTTCCAAGATCATTATTCGCGATGTGGATGAAATCAAGAAAAAGGGCATTTACAAGAAAACCATAAACTCCGAGGTTACAGCCTCCATGCTTATCGGAGGCATACTGTTGCTAGTTTATGAATTTATGCGCAAGGACAAGGATGTCCTAGACAAGGACATCATCGACGGTATCGTTAACAATTACCTGACGGGCGTCATTAAATAGAACTCCCGACTATTGTAATCGATGAAAACCCGGAAGAAGCCGGGTTTTCTTTTTGATTAGCAATGTATCTTTTCCTGAACGGTATTTTCAATGAAAAGAAAACACATTCTATTCTTCCTGGCCCTCCTGTTGTTTGTGAGTACAACCCTTTCTGCAGTTCATGCGGCAGAGGAACAACAGGAGGATATCATTCTCTTGCTGTTAAGCCGCGATGAGGCAGAATCCAGTCAGGCACTGGCTTATATTATCAAAAACAAACCGGTGGAACTTATACCCCGGCTCAGGAATATCCTCATCTCCCCCGATGAGGAGAATGAATCCCGGGCGATAGCTCTTAGAGCGCTCTCCTCCTTTTCTGCTACCAAATACCTTGATATCTGGTTCGAAATATTAAGAAAGACGCCATCTTTCATTATTAAAAAGGAAATCATCTCAATAATCATTAAAACCAACAATCGTAAGATCATCGTACCCCTCGTTGAGCAGTTAAGCAGTCCTTATTACACGGTGCGGGAAAGTGCGATATTTGCACTTAAACGATATGGAGATGATCGAATGTTTCCCTATATCCTCAACATGGCCCGGAATGATAATCCCGTGTTTAGGGTCTACGCGCTAGAAGCCATATACTATCTCTATGACATCAGACTGTATCCCATCATTCTCAGCCTGCTGGATGATCCCAACAAATCCGTACGTTATTATGCCCTGAGATGCATTGAGAAAAACCGTCTGAATAAAGCCTCATCCAACGTCCGATCCCTCGCTCTCAAAGACAAGAATCATGAAGTCCGGGTTAAGGCCATTGAGGTTTTAGGAGTGCTGAAAGACAGCAGCGCCTATAGTGTTGTTCTAAAATGCCTTGATGACAGCCATCGAGACATACGTTATGCATCCGTAAAAGCTTTGTATAAAATGAAAACCAGAAAATCTGCCTCACCCCTCTCCCGCCAGCTCTATGAAGAAACCGAGGATGACATCAAGCGGTTGATTATTGATACCCTGATTCGCCTCAAAGACGGCGGGGGCTTCAAGGGACTCGAAAAGGTCCTCCTGAATGATCAAAACCCCGAATTGAGAATCCATGCCGCCTATGCTTATGGGACACTGGGCAATAAAAAATCCCTCCCCTCCCTATTGCGAGGGCTCAGGGATAAAGATTACCGAGTCAGAGCAGAGGTCTGCAGCTCACTCGGTCAATTCAAAGATAAAAGGATTCTACCATATCTCCTCGGCATCATTAACGATGACACTGAAAATTATGTTCGAACAGCTTCTTTATATGCGATTAAACGTATGAAGGAAAAAAAAGCCGTATTACCCCTTTTTGATCGATACGTCGGCGAGAAGGATCCGATTTTCAAGGATAAGCTCCGTGCATTTCTCAGGCACGCCATTGATCGTTTTATTTGACAATTTCAGATGAATCATGGGTAGAACCTTTCCTCCAAAAAGAATATTTAAGACCACAAGCCTTAATGAGAAAGAATCATTACTCCTCGTGATTCTTTTTATTTTCTGCGTACTGAGCAACACTCGGTGTATGACCCTGTCGCCCAAGAAACCTCCGGATTGTTTCTCAACGGAAAAAGAGGCTATTTGCCATCTGGCGGATGAACTGACTCGCCTGCAAAAAAAATATAAGGCACAGCGAATAGGGATTCTCTCCCTGAGATCCTTATCAGGAGAAATAATCCCGATGGGCAGGAGAATCAGCAATAGTATACAAAAAGAACTGGAATATCGTAGTAAATGGAAACTGGCGGATAAAGACGAAACTCATCCATGTCTTTCCCGGTTCGAGAGGGAGATTTTTCACCGCCCCCTCCTCAAATCATTAAAAAATAGCCCTCCCTGTCCTCTGGATGCTATAATCACAGGATATCTTGTACCCTTTGAACACTACTCCGAGATATATCTTAGGATGGTCCTGCTGAAATCACGACATCGCCCTGATCCTATCTGTGTGAGAATCCCTCCTGCTCAGGGCTTCATCCAAACCAGTTCCCCCGCATTGGCCAAACTCTATAAAAACTCCCCCCATCACCTCGATGATCTTAACAAAACCTATTATACCCTGTTACGTCTCAACAGAACAGACCCTCTCCTATTCCTATTATGTGTAATAAACAAGGAAGATATTCAACGCCTACAAAATAATAACAGGCCTCTTGCCAGGGAATTGAAAAGACAACAACAAAGGATACTGAATCAGGTGACTGAAGCAAGGAGTGCGATAACATTTCTCAGAAAGCACTTTAAAGAAATGAAAACCCTTGATCCCGACCGTTATGAACAGATTGTACAGCTTAAAATGACCCTGATCCTGAAATGACATGCTGCTGAGTATATTTTGAGAATAGATGTTTCCTATCTTTAGCAATCCATCAATTAATGCTTGACGAAGAGTTTAATTGTTTATAGTTTATCAATAATTCTTTATTGTAAAGAGACGCTTACTTCGGAGCGCAAATTTCATTCATCCAACTTTCAGGAGGAATCCATGAAAAAAATATTAATAGGTTCTATTGTCTTGCTTTTCTTTTTTACGAGCTTTAACTGTAAAAAGGATGTCAAAAAAGTTATACCCCGTGAAGGTCTCGTTAACTTTATAACCGGTAATGTCAAGGCTATTGGCGCCGATGGTAAGGAACTAGACCTTAAGGTTGGTGATTCAGTAAAAGAGGGCATGAAAATCAAGACCACCGGGAAAAAGTCCATTGTTGATGTCTACTTCGGGGAAAATGCCATTAAGATTCTCGGTGATACAGTTGTGGATATTAAAAAGCTCATTCTCGATGTGAACAAAAATTCCGAACAATCCGAGCTTTTCGTGGAAAAGGGACAGGTTTTTTCCAAAATCAAAAAACTTTCCAAAGAGGATGACTACAAGGTTAAAACCCCCACATCCACTGCCGGTGTCAGGGGAACAGATTTTCTCGTAACTCAGGAAGACGGAAAAGCCAATATAGCCTGTCTTGATGGAAAGGTTGAGGTGCTCAACCCGACCAAAGCAGATGCCAAACCGGTTATGCTGGATGGAAAAGAAGAAGTGGACGTTCTATCTGGACAGGACATGGTGAAAAAGCAGCTGAGCGCTGACAGGCTGAGGGCCCTCAATATCCTCCTGGAGATCAAAGCGATGCGGGAAGAGATCTGGGAGAAGATGAGAAAACAGCGCGAGGAGATCAAACAGTACGTTATTGATCAGAAGGAAAAGGATAAAACTCTTGTTGACAAACAGAAGGAAGGCGACAAAGCCCTCGTTGAAGATCAGAAGGCCAGAGACCGCGCCATGCTGGACAAAAACAAGGCGGCGATTAAAGACGAAACAACCGGGAAGATGAAGGAATCCGTCAGCGACGCCAAGAGCAAAATGGACGCAGTGAAAGATGTGGATAAGGATGCGTCTAAAAAAGCCGCATTGGAAAAAGCTGGTGACATGAAACCGAAGATCGACAAAATGAAGATCGATAAGGATTCCATGAAACCAAAAATGTAATATTCTCCAGGAGTACCGGTTCAAAGGGAACCGGTACTGCCTTTTAAAATTCCTCTTGACTGCATACGACCTCTCTCTCAAATAAGAATTCCTGAAACAATGAAAAATGATGATTTTTTGCTATAATGATATCATTACTGATAATTTAACCCTACATCATTTTTTATATTCATGATTTCTATTTGGTATATAAAACATTAAAAGGAGAATAATGGACGTAAAACTGGCATTTCTGGGCACCGGCACCTGCAATGCGGCATCCCGTAACCCGTCCTCACTGCTGCTCTCGTCTGGTGAGGACATGATAGCCGTTGACTTCGGTGGTGGGGCCTATCATCAGATCTCCCGATTAAATTCCGCTGATTTCCATTACAAAGAAATATCGACCATCTTCCTGACCCACTTCCATATGGATCATATCTCCGGCCTTCCAGACTTTTTCTGGGGCAGTATGTGGGATGTCTCGGGACGTAGGGAAAAACCACTGCACCTTGTGGGTCCCCATGGTCTCAATAACTTCTACAGCGAACGTCTTCTCCCCTTCATGGGGGACTATCCGCTACCCTTTGATGTAGTCCTTCATGAAATAGCTGATGGCGAGACCTATACAGGAACCTTTTACAGCACTACTGCCTACCATCTTTCTCACGGCGACTTTTCTTCCGGATATCTTTTTGAAATGACGAGCATGAATCTTGCCGTCACAGGGGATACCGGTTATTGCGATAAACTGTTATCTCTTTTAGAAAAATCCCAGACAACCGTAATGGAATGGAGCATTGCAGATTTTAACACCTACCCCGGTCACATATCCTCAAGTGATATCATTAAACTCATTAAGACGGATGCCTTACCAGACCGTATCTATATAACGCATATGTACCTGCCCGAGGGAGTATCCCATGCTGAGCAGGTTTTACGCAACCGTGATCTATTGGGAGAGCATGAGAATAGATTCATATTCCCCGACGATCTTGACATCATTAAATTAACTAGGAGTAAACAATGAATTATTTCAAGGGAACCGAAGAATATGTACTCTCACCGGAACTCAAAGACAATGTTAATGTTTCCATCGCCCTGGGACGCCCCCTTCTTGTCAAAGGCGAACCCGGTACGGGAAAAACCCTCCTGGCTCATTCCATAGCAAAAGGGTTGAATAAACAGTTTTTCATCTGGAACATCAAATCCACAACGAAGGCCCGGGAGGGACTTTACGTCTATGATACCGTTCAACGCCTCAATGATGCGCGTTTTGGCGATCGGGATATTTCCGACATCAGTCTCTACATCAAACTGGGCAAGCTGGGAGAGGCTTTTGCCTCGGAGGAGCAGGTCGTTCTTCTTATTGATGAAATCGACAAGGCCGATATAGAGTTTCCCAACGACCTTCTCAATGAGCTGGACGAGATGAGTTTCTACATTCCAGAAACCGGAGTTACCATTAAGGCTGCCAATCGCCCCATCGTCATCATCACATCCAACAGTGAAAAGGAGCTCCCCGATCCTTTCCTGAGGCGGTGTATTTTTCACTACATCGAATTTCCCGATGATAACCTCATGGAGGAGATCGTTAGGGTTCATTTCCCCGATATTGAAAAAAAACTTCTCCACGAATGCTTGAAAAAATTTTACAGTATCCGTCAGTTTGACATGCTCAGAAAAAAACCTTCTACAAGCGAACTAATCGACTGGATTCAGGCCCTGATCATCGGGGGCATACCTCCAAAAACCGTTGATAAGGAAATTCCCTTCCTGGGAACCCTCCTGAAAAAGAAAGAGGACGTGGATCTCGTTGCCAATTCCGGAAAGAACCATTACGCTTATAACACGAGCAACAGGAGCCGTAATGTTTATTAATTTCTTCTTCAACCTCAAGGCGAGAGGAGTTCCTGTATCACTGCATGAATGGATAACCCTTCACAAGGCACTATCCATTCATCTCAATGACTGCAGCCTTACCCGTTTCTATTACCTGGGGCGCTCCGTCCTAGTCAAGAATGAGATCCATTTCGACCGTTATGACATGGCATTTCTTGATACTTTCGAGGATATAGAAACAACCGATGATATGCTGGAAAAGATATTAGAGGGTCTTCAAAAGGTGAAGGAGCTCAATCTCTCTGAAGAGGAAAAGAAAAAAATCGATGAACTTAACCTCGATGAAATTCTCCGCAACTTTGAAGAGCAGATGCGCCAGGGGCATTACAAAGATCACGTTGGAGGGAACAAGGCCATCGGAACCGGAGGCCGATCCACCCAGGGAGCATGGGGTTATAATCCCGCAGGTATCCGAATAGGGCAGGGTGAGTCCCGCCACAAAAGAGCCGTTCAGATTGCCGAAAAACGCAGTTTCAAAAATTATTCCAGTGACATTACCCTTGACACACGTCAGATGCGAGTAGCTCTGTCCCACCTTAGATCCCTCCTGCCCATGGGCCTTGGTGAAAAACTGGATCTAGACAAGACCATTGATGAAACCTGTAAAAATGCCGGCGAAATAGAGCTTGTATGGGAGGATAAGGAAAAGAAAACCTCAAAAGTCATCCTCCTCATGGATACAGGAGGTTCCATGATACCTTATTCAACTCTGGTCGAGCGCCTTTTTTCAGCCGCCTCATCCCAGATAAGCCGCTTTAGGCATTTTTACTTTCATAACTGCATTTATCAGGATCTATGGACGGACATGGAGAGAAGTGCCAGCCAATCCACACTGGAGCTCCTTAAAACTGAAGACAGTGATTATAAGCTTATCATCGTCGGTGATGCAGAGATGGCCCCTTCCGAGTTGACATGGACCAATGGCGCCATCGACTACTGGTATTATAACGATACCCCGGGAGTCGTATGGCTGCAAAGGATCAGGGAAAAATTCCGTGACTCCATCTGGTTGAATCCGCTGCCTGAGCGATCCTGGAACTATATTCAAACCACCCGCATGATAAGAGAATTCTTTCCCATGTTCGAATTGACTCTCGATGGTCTTGACAAGGGCGTTAGATTTCTCTTGCAGGGTAAAGGCAAACTTCAATAATCACCGAATATTTTTATCATCATACTCAAATAGCTGCTTTACAAAAACAGCCTCCCTATCTTTATTGTCAGGGGTGTTTTTAAAGGATAGACGTGATGCATTTCGGTGCTATTGCAGTTGCGACTATATCACATTCTCGGGTTTACCGTCGAATGTACTCGCGGCAAATATTAACAACTCTTTCATATGTTCTCATTCTCTCTTCTATGCGCTTAAGATCATCATCTGATCGGTTAACTGGGAGGCAATAATGACGGATGATTCAACCGCATCAAAGGAGCTCCAGCAAAAACTGGAGTACTACCATAAGGTCATCAACAGCATGAAGGACGGATACCTGGTCCATTGCAACGGAATCATCCGTGAAGTCAATGATCAGCTTTCCCGCATAATCGGCATCTCCCCATCAGAGATTATAGGACGCCATTTCTCCGAATTCGTTGACAAAAATGATAGAGAATTAATTGAATTTAATATTCAAAATAATTTTCCCGCACCCTACGAGATTCGAACCCGACGTGGAGACGGAGAGACTCTCTACCTTGAACTACTGGGGGGCCCCATAGCCGGTACTGAGAGAGGAAGAGTGGTTATCGTCAGAGATATTACCGAGAAAAAGAAGATTGAAACCATCCTGCGGGACAATGAGGAAAAATTCCGGGCCCTGACAGATCAGTCCATCCTGGGAATATACACCATTGAGGATGGGAAGATAGGATATGCCAATGATCTCATATTGCAGTTAACCGGATATTCCCGGGAAGAAATACTGCTCTGGGAAATCAACGGTTTCCTCAATCTGGTTCATCCTGACGACAGACCCTTCGTGGAAAGACAGGCCCTGATAAAGATGAGTGGCGATTGTGTTCACGCAATCCCCAATTATGACTTCAGGATAATCACCAAATCAGGTGAGTTGAGATGGGTCTCCCTGTATTCCAAATCAGTACGGGTAAGCAATCGAAACATTGTTATGTCTGCCATGCTGGATATAACCGAAAAGAAGGCCTTCGAAGAGGAACTCAAATTCAATAAGAAGAAATACGAACAAATCGTCAATTCAACCAGTGACATTATATACACTCTGGATTTGAAGGGTAATATTATCTATTGTAACCCGGCCGCCTATAAAACCACCGGATATTCTGAAACTGATCTTGTCGGTAAAAGCTATCTGGATTTTGTCAGGGAGGATTACAAAAAAACAGTTTTTCAGTTTTATAGAAATCAGAATCAAAAAAGAATACCCAGTACCTATATGGAATTCCCAATACTAACAAAGGATGGTGACGAGATCTGGATTGAGCAAAATGTCCAGATCACCTTTTCTGGAAAGGACATATCCGGTTACCATATAGTATGCCGCAACACAACAATCCGGAAAAGGGCTGAAATGGCTTTATCTGAAAGCGAAAGCCGTTTTCGCCTGCTGGCAGACGCCACCTTCGACGGAATCATCATCCACGATGCCAACGGGATTATCATCGCCAATCAGGCTTTTTTTCGCATGAGCGGATACAACCCCCTGCAGGTAATTGGAAAAAATCTTCTCGAATACATCACCCTGGAACACCATGACATTTATCTGAAAAACACACTCAATCGATACCAACACCCCTTTGAAGTCGACCTGATCAATAACGACGGTCATATTCTGCCTGTGGAACTGCGTTGTGATACGATAATATTCCAGGGGGACGAGATGACCGTTCTTGCTGTTCGCGACTTGTCTCTGCTGAAGGAAAGCCAAAGACGTTTTGAGCAGATAACCCGCAACATGGTGGATATCATCTGTCAGATCGATAGGAAGGGAATCATCGAATACATCAGCACTCCCCGACGCATGACCGGATATGAGGTCTCTGAAGTCGTAGGGCATTCCCTTTTTGAATTTGTTCATGCCGATGATGTAGAGACTATCAACTCTGTAATCAAACAGGTCCTGATTGAGAAGCAGGATCCTGTACCCCTGGAACTGAGAGTTCGTCACGCCAATAAATCCTTTATATGGGTCGAGGTAACTGGAAACGTTACAAGCTGGAATAACGAGATCGTCGGTGCCGTCTTTAACATAAGGGACATATCAGAACGAAAACGTTCGGAATTTCTTGAACTTCATGACGAATTCACCAACCTCCTCAATTTGAAGGGATTTGAAAGAAAGCTCTCTGAGGAAATCCTTGCTACTGAGAAATCCGACAAGTTTTTCGCCGTCATGACTATTGATCTTTCGAGAGAAGAACTCGACAAGATAAGACATCGTAATCCCGGTTTCGGAAATGACATGGTGAACATTTTGATACAGGACATTGCAGACAGTCTCTCGGATATATTCTTCAAGCGGGATTCCATTGCCCGAACCGATGAGTGTGAATTTACGGTTCTTCTACCCCTTCAGACATATCAGAAGGTTGAAGATGAAGCGATTAAAATCGTCAACAAAGCCATCAAACACTTCTCCCGGGACTTCAGGGGCCAGACAAAACTGGATGTGAGTATTGGACTCTCCATCTATCCCACGGACTATAAGTCGAGCAAGCCGGGCAATCCCTCCAAGGTGCTGTCCACGAGTCGCCAGGCGGCTAAAACCGCCAGAGACAACCGTAAGCCCTATATGTTTTACGATGAGAGGCTTCACAGGGAACTCATTGAAAAACTGGACCTTGAAAAGGATTTACGCTTGGCAACGGGAAAACTGGCCATATCCAAGGCATTCAAAATATTCTATCAGCCCCGTATCAACATGCAAGGCCGCATCGTAGGTCTCGAAGCCCTCATGCGCTGGATGCATCCCCAAAGAGGCCTTCTTCCGCCCTCCTCCTTCATAACCATCTCTGAGGAGACCGGCATGATACAGCTCATTGAGGATGAAATACTGCGAAGGGCCTGTCATCAGCTGAAACTGTGGCATAAAATCACTCCGGATCTTCAATTATCCGTTAACATCTCCCCGCGTCACCTGAATGAAACACTGCTCAGTTCGCTGAAGGTCCTTCTGGAAAAAACCGGCATTCCTCCGCATCTGCTTGAGCTGGAGATTATTGAGCGGGAGGTCGTTAAAGACGAAAGCATCACCATACTCAATCAGATTAAGGGTTTGGGATGCCATCTGGCTATCGATGATTTTGGAACGGAATACTCGGCCCTCGCCAAATTGCCCGCCCTGCCGGACATCATCAATACTGTTAAGCTGGACAAATAATTTATTCAGCATCTCGAGATAGATACAAATTATGTTACCCTGGTCAAAAATATTATAAACATGGTTCATGGGTTCAAACCCAACCGTTTAAAGGTTGTTGCTGAAGGGGTTCAGACCAAGGGGCAGTTTGAAATTCTTCAAAAGATAGGATGCGACGAGATTCAGGGATTTTATCTCAATCATATTCCCCTTCCCCAGGGAAAAATCCGGAAAGTACTGCAGGACAATGCAAATGCCCTGCGGTCAACCGTTTAGATTTTATGTCTCTCTGGCAATATTTGGTTTGACATATATATTTAGTGTTTCCTATGATCATTAAGACCATGAGCGGATTGCGATCAAAAGATTTACTGGATATTGAGTCCCTCACGACAGAGGAAATTCAACTTATTTGTGATTCCGCCCGTTACTTCAAAGACCTCTTCACTCGATCCATTAAAACCGTTCCCGTTCTCAGAGGAAAAACGGTCTGTTGTCTTTTCTACGAGCCCTCTACACGGACGCGACTCAGTTTTGAACTGGCTGCCAAAAGACTTTCAGCCGATCTGATAAATATCTCCGTGGCCACATCAAGCGTGGTAAAGGGGGAATCGCTCATCGATACGGTACATACCCTTGAGGCCATGAAAGCCGACTACATTGTGATGCGTCATGCGGTGTCCCTGGCACCGCATTTTTTATCCAAGAACATCAAGGCCTCAGTTATTAACGGCGGTGACGGATTTCACGCCCATCCGACCCAAGCCCTGCTGGATGCTTACTCCATTCTGGAGAAACGGGAAACCCTCGAAGGACTCAATGTTGGGATTGTGGGCGATATCAAGCATTCCCGGGTAGCCAGGTCTGATATTGAAGTATTCAAACGGATGGGCGCCCGGGTTCACCTGTGCGGACCCCCCACCCTCGTTCCCGATGAATTCAAGATCTATGATGTGAATATACATTATAACCTTGATGAGCTCCTTCCCCAACTGGATGTGATCCAGATGTTGCGCATACAGAAAGAGCGTCAGAAGGGCTCCCTCTTTCCTTCAATCAGGGAATATCATCGCCAATACGCCCTTACAACCGACAGGCTTAAAAAATGTAAAAAGGATATCATTGTGATGCACCCGGGACCAATCAACCGTGGCATTGAAATCGACAATGACGTTGCGGACAGCCCTAACTCTATTATCAATGAGCAGGTGACCAACGGAATTGCTGTTCGTATGTCCATTTTTTACCTTTTAGCCGGGGGAACACCACTCGAAGGAATCGACAAGGACTAAACGATGAAACTTTTAATACAGAAGGGGAGGGTGCTGGACCCATCCTCCAATTTTGATGAGGTAGCTGATGTACTTATCGAGTCGGGAACCATTGCACGAATCGGCAGTAATATCAGCGCTCCTGAAGACGCCCTTATCATCGATGCTCGGGGATGTCTTGTCCTGCCGGGCCTCATCGATATGCATGTTCACTTCCGCGAACCCGGAAGGGAGGATCAGGAAACCATTATTGGCGGTTCCACTGT